>NZ_JAYWXI010000131.1:0-466 GCF_036016955.1 Bergeyella anatis
GTTTTCGCCTAAACCAACAATTGTAGAAGAATCAAAATATTCTCGAAATCGAAAAAGACTTTGTTTTATGGATGTATTATTTTCCGAATTAAACGGAAAAGTTAAGGGTTTTATATTTTTCATTATTACCTTATTTTAAATTAAAAATTAACGTACCAAATAGCAACCGTCTCAAAAAGACGATTTAATAATTTACTTTAATTTTTAATTACCAAGGCTTGCTGAAATACATAAAATGTGAATTATTTGAATACAAAGATACTAAAAATTCCTTCACATAACATCGCATTGGCAAAATGGCAGGTTAAGTGCTAAATTGAAAGTTTCTGCATTTTATTCCGCCGAATGTGTTCCACATTCGCTTTTTATTTGTAAGTTAGCTCTGTGGAAACACATCGGCTACGTTCTCGCTAAATTGAACTTTTTGTCCAATTTATCCGCCACTTCGCCAATGCGTTTCCCGTTA
>NZ_JAYWXI010000132.1:0-465 GCF_036016955.1 Bergeyella anatis
GTTGTCACGATCATTACAAGCGCGACAGTGGCGAAGGCAAAGCTGAATCCGATCTCGGAATATTCCGCTTGGCCTATGAGCACACGGGGAGCCGTCGAGAAGAAGACGAAGAAGGTGCCTATACCGGCGCTAAAGCCGACAGTGTAAACCCAAAAAGCCGGACTCGCGAAGATCGGCAAGACAGATCGGCGCGTCTTGACTTGATCCAGAGGGCGGGTTTCGTGCCACCTGAAACCCGCATTTAGGAGTGCGAGCATCGCCAGTATAGCCAAAGTAATGAATATCGCCTGCCATCCCAAGAACTCGCCGATCAATGCTCCGGCGATAGGGCCGAGCGCAGGCACGAACGCCAGTATCGAACTGAAAAGGCCGTAGATGACGACACCCTCAGGACGGTTGGCATAAACGTCGCGAACCGTCGCGAACGTCGCCACCAGCATGGCCGACGCGCCCACTGCTTGAAGT
>NZ_JAYWXI010000133.1:0-461 GCF_036016955.1 Bergeyella anatis
AAACTTTATCCGATTGAACGTCAATAAAATCGGAAAGCATGAAAAAATATGAACACAAATCAAAATATAACAATTAAAAAACACAGCGTATGAAAACAATCTTATCCCGATGGACTTTGTCGGTTTTCTTGTCGGCAGGTCTTACTTTAAACGCCCAAAAGGCGAAGACCGAAGGATCGGTAGGCATTAATACCACCTCTCCGCACGCCACCTTGGACATCAAGGCTTATGCTGAGACGGGGGACAGCGCAGAGGGCATCCTTATCCCCCGTGTAACGGCCTCCCGTGCAGAAAGTATGGGCGATAATATGGCAGACGGCACTTTGTTGTATCTTACGGAGGGCGTGGCAGGAGCAGGGACGACCTCTTTGTTCAACGGCAAAGGCTTTTATTATTTTGAGGCTTCGTCCAAAAAATGGTTGAAGCTGGGCAGTACCCCGACTTATACGGCGGAAAACGGG
>NZ_JAYWXI010000134.1:0-460 GCF_036016955.1 Bergeyella anatis
ACCAACTTTCCGTTTGAAGTCAAAACAATGCCTGTTCCTAAGAGTATTCTAAAAAAACAGACGGTAGAAATTCGCTGTCAAATCGTATCAGAACAAAAGTACAAAGATGAAATCTATACATTAAGATACTTTCAGTTTGAGGGTAATGGTAGGCTAAAGTTGGCTAACCAAGAGCCTTTTTTACCGAATGATATGTATGTAATTCCTAACCGAACTTTTAGATTGTATTACACTTCTCTGTCTAACAATACGCAAAGTTTTGAGGTTTGGATTGCTGACAGCAAAGGCAAAGAACAAAAGCTACGCTTTGAATTTAATGCTAAGAAAGAGGAGAAAACGGAATAAAATGACAGATAAAACTTAGTATAGCTACAAACCCTTGAATTTATCAAGGGTTTTGTTTTTTTATAGGTAATGTATTATTTTTGTTAAGTAATCAATTTTTGTAAGTTATGATTTT
>NZ_JAYWXI010000135.1:0-450 GCF_036016955.1 Bergeyella anatis
GACGATATTGATTGGAATACGATGAACAGCTTAGGACTCTCAAAAGAGTATTTAGAAAAACGCAACTTATTAGAACCGTTACTAAAAGGTTATAAAACCGACCGATTGGTATCTATTAGTATGAATTTAGGGAGTGCTGTTACTCGCTTCGATGCTCGTTTATCTTTACGAAAAGATAACGAAGGTAAAGTAAGTGTCGCTATCCATGGAATTCGTAAAGAACCTCAATTAGATTATCCATTTTTTGGACATGAGTTTACCCAAGAAGATAAAGAAAACCTATTGAAGACAGGAAATATGGGACGCGTGGTAGAGCTTACTAATGTAAAAACAGGTGAGAAAATCCCCTCTATTATTAGTATTGATGAATTGACGAATGAAATTGTTGCTTTGCGTCAAGAATACATCAAAATACCTGATGAAATCAAAGGAATCAAACTTAATGAAGAA
>NZ_JAYWXI010000136.1:0-446 GCF_036016955.1 Bergeyella anatis
TTCTGTTTGCGTAGATGAACAAGGCAAAAAAATCAATGATGCTTTTGAGAAACGAAAATCAATGCGAGTGTGTCGTGCATTAGAAGAAAAGTTTGGGTTGCAATCCGCCTTAGATAAAAAGGAAGGAGAAGACAAAGTCTTATTTCAACCTGTGGATTATCGCAAGGCAGACCTCAAAAGTCAGTTGGCTTCTATTGTTCGTTATATCCCTCAGTATTATCAATTTCAAAGTCTGGGAGAATATACCGCCTTACTTAAACTGTTGAATATTGGTACCGAAAAAGTAGAAGGCGAATTACACGGAGAACATCGGAGAGGATTGGTGTATTTTGCTTTGGATGAAAACGGAGAAAAGGCGAGCAATCCCTTTAAATCCTCATTATTTGGCAAAAAGGCGGGACTTCCATCACTGGAAAAACAAATGGAACAACATAAGCCTCAATTAA
>NZ_JAYWXI010000137.1:0-444 GCF_036016955.1 Bergeyella anatis
AAAAGTTAGAGGAATTGGGTTGGTCGCCCAAAGATTTAGCAACTACGGGAGCGATGTATGCCGAACGAAGTATGTATAAAATAGGTCAGCAAATAAAAAATATGTTCCGAGGGTTCTTAGAAATTCTTTTTCAATCTGCTGCTTTGGTGATTGATACGATACGAACCTTTTTCTTAGTCGTTCTCTCTATTCTTGGACCGATTGCCTTTGCTTTTTCCGTCTGGGACGGTTTCCAATCTACTATGAGCCAGTGGTTTACTCGGTATATTAGCGTATATCTATGGTTGCCTATTTCAGATTTATTCAGTGCGTTACTTGCCAAAATGCAAACCTTAATCCTTGCCAATGATATTGAACAATTATCCAACCCCGATTTTATTCCTGACACTTCCAATACCGTTTATATCATTTTTATGATTATTGGTATCGTGGGATACTTTACGA
>NZ_JAYWXI010000138.1:0-442 GCF_036016955.1 Bergeyella anatis
AGTTGAAATTGAAGCACACGAGTTTGCTTTATACGAGGACAAAGAAGAAAGTGTCTCATTAGGTAATTTCACATTAGGAGTGGATAGTATCATTGGGAGTCTTTATCAAGATTACTCCAAACATTTGCGGTTAAATATCGGTCCACTAAAAAATACAGATTTTAGAAACTATCTTCAAGGTCAGGCTTTGGAATCTTTTGTTTCCTTGTTTTGTCAATATTTTTATCCCTTGGAAGTTGAAGTTCAAATAAAAATAAAATTAGCCGAACATCAAAAAGAGTTTAATTTATCCAATGAACAATTCCCCGTTTTGGGCTATAATACTTACCTATGAATAGAATAAAAAAATACTTTACGAATTTAATCGACCCACAGCTTTTGGTTATATTGCTATTGTTAATTTTGACAATTATAGCACTTACACTCATTTTTTCAAAGAAAA
>NZ_JAYWXI010000139.1:0-437 GCF_036016955.1 Bergeyella anatis
TAATCCTCTGTACTTTTTACTACATTAAATTCCATAAGTTTTCGGATACTTCCCAGAGTGTAAAAGTATTGTCCGTGAACTTTAGAGTAAGTGATTTCATTGTTCTGTCGCATACGCCAAAGTGTTTTTTCGCTTAAATGGAGGTATTGGCATACTTCGTGGTTATTGAGCCATAATTGGTCAATAATTTCTATGGACTGGGATTGCTTTTGAATATACTCCCGAATAAATTGAATCTCTTGGCGTAATTGCAGCCATTGGTTTTCTTCAATAGTGATTAGTTTCATTTCTTCTGATTTTATCGTTTATCTGGGGACAAAGTTCAGAAGACTCAGGCGATGATAACGCCAAGTTTTACCAATGGGTAGATAGAAATTTAACACATTTTAGCACATTTTGCCTATGCCTTAATAATCATAAATTTAGAGCAAAAAAAA
>NZ_JAYWXI010000140.1:0-435 GCF_036016955.1 Bergeyella anatis
GCGTTTTGGTTTTCAAAAGATACCATCACTTCCTCATCTATCTCGGGGATAAAATAAAAACCTTTACCCGAACCACCATGAGGCTGTACTACGCGTATCCAAGGCGAATATTCATTGGTAGGGCGTTGCCAAATAAACTGTACTCTTACTCGTCCTAAACCTTGTGGGTCGTTGTTATCCTTTACAATAGCAGGTTGGTCTTCACATTTAGCAAAAGCATTCTCATCTACATAAGGTGACACAAAAATATCAGGAATACCTACAAACTCATTCCAATAAGTATCGCCATCTAAGTGATGGGTTATCTCCAAAATACGATAAATCTCCATCGCTTTTCCATTAATATCGTACATATCGGCTAAACTCCCTGATTTGAGTAGTGGATTACGACTCTTGCCCTTAACCCACATCATATGCTGCAATTTCTCTTTGTAT
>NZ_JAYWXI010000015.1:0-45493 GCF_036016955.1 Bergeyella anatis
TGTCCGAACTCACTCAAAGTCTTTGACTTCGCTTTGGTCTTTTCCTTACTTGGTTGTTATATCTTATTTCAATGATCTCTTCTCTTTTCGCTTTAATCTTTAATAACTTTCGTTATTTCCGATTTGCGAGTGCAAAAGTAATACTTATTTTTGAACTGACAAAATATTTTTTGAAAAAATTTAAACTTTTTTTTCGTAAGCTTAATCTCAAAATCAATCCTATCAACCTACCCTTCTGCGCTTCCCGTGTCGATCACTCAAACACGGACTGCAAAAATAAAAAGTATTTTTAAATTGACAAAATATTTTTTTGTTTTTTTCTAAAACTCCAACTTTATCAATCCGTATCTCCTGCTCCCCTCATTTGGGACTGCAAAAATACAACTTTTTTCTTTCCTTACAATACCCTAAACCTTTTTTTTTAACCCCATAAAACCCAACTAACTGATTTACAAAAAGATTTTTTTTCAAACAACATATTTTAACCTTAGTTTTTATACTCTATAATATATCTATAAAATAATTAAAGCCAGATAGAATATAAGTATCCTGCTAATCCCACGCCTTTTCGGCATAAATCGCCCGTAAGAATCCACCATAAGAACGCTCCAGCAGAATTAAATCGCCCGATTTAATTAATAAACCGCCCGATCCGCCCGTACGATCCGACCTCAAACCGCCTCCTTGCACTTGAAAGTACCGCGAAGGCTGACCTTCCTTATACCCCAAAACAATCTTACTCCCTAAAAAACGCCCCGAAGACACCGCCGTAGTGGAAGCCGAATCAAGCCGGAACCCCAAATAAGTGCGCGGAGCCAACAAAACCTCCTTCTCGTTAATCCTAACCTTCTGCTTCTTGGAGGAAGCAAAAAGGTACACCATATTATCTTCCGTCGGAATCTCCGCGACATAATACAGCGAAAGAACGTAATGTTGGGGATTAAAATCAACCCAGCCTCCGTCAATCGCTTCATTGCGTTTTACCGAAAAGGCATTAGCCCCAATGCTTTTAGCCTTTTGATAAACCAAACCAAAAATCGCCGCATCATCCGTAGAAGCCCCCTGTACCTCAACATCCCCCAAATACTCCGCCCCCTCTCCAACCGTAGGAAGATAATGGAAAAGCCGATCGTTATTCTCATGGATTTTTACCGCTCTACTCAGCGTAACAGACTGGGAAAACCAAAAAGCCCCCCAAAAAAGTCCTACTAAAAATAGTATTTTTTTCATAACGTCAATTAATATTAAAAAATAAAAGTGCCCACTCCTAAGAATTCAGGCACTTTTTTATATTATTTCTTTTCAGACCGAAGAATTTCGATGCACTCTTCCAAACTGTGTTCCCAATGCTTTGGTTCCACCCCATAAAGTTTTTCAATTTTGTCCAAAGCCATCGTACTTCGCGCAGGACGCTTCGCCGGCGTAGGATACTGATCCGTCGTAATAGGATTCAACTTGATGGACGACCCCGACAAAGCCGCAATCTTCGAGGCAAACTCATACCAAGTCGTCTCCGAATAATTGGAAAAATGAAAAACACCATACGACTTAGACGGCGAAGCAATCACTTTCATAATCACTTCGGCCAAATCATTCGCATTGGTCGGTTGCCCGTATTGATCCGCCACAACATTGAGCTCTTCCCGCGTTTCAAAAAGCGACAACATCGTCTTCACAAAGTTTTTATTAAACTCCGAATAAAGCCACGAGGTTCTAAGAATAATCGTCTTCGGATTCAATTCCATTGCCAATTGTTCTCCCTTGAGTTTTGAGGCTCCGTAAACCCCAAGCGGATTCGTCCGATCGTCTTCACTATAAGAAATCGACGTATCCCCATCAAAAACATAGTCCGTCGATACATGAACAAGCACCGCCCCAAAACGACGACAAGCCTCCGCTAAACACCCAACCCCCTCAGCATTGACCGCATAAGCCTTATCCACCTCCGTCTCGGCCAAATCCACCGCCGTATAAGCCGAAGCATTGATGCAATAATTCGGACGACTCTGCGCAAAATAATCCTCCACCGCAGAAGCATCCGTAATATCCAACGTATCGGAATCCGTAAAGTCAAACGCATAATCGCCAAAGCGACAGTCTTCCGCCAACTTTCTAAGGCAATGCCCTAACTGACCGTTTCCTCCGACAACCAATATTTTATTCATATCCGTTAAATTTTATTGAGGTTTAGATTATTTCAGCCCTTATTCTGTTTGCGAAGAACCATCGAACGACTCTGAAAGTCCTTCTGAGGAAGATCCACCAAAAATTTTCGGTACAATGCCATCGTGTCTTCCGGATGAAGCTCCGCCTTTCTGGTTTTTACATTAAAATAAACCACCGTAATCCATAATACCGCATGCACCGTTTGACGGTCTTCGCTGGTCATCAGTATCTCTACCTTAGCCGTACGATCATTCAACTCAATGGTTTTACTTGAAATCGCTACCGTAGAATTATAGCGAACCTCGCGCAAATAAGCAATCTCATTCTGAACCGCAATCCAAGTGCATCCCGTCTTCCGCATATACTCCTCGTAGGTAAACCCGTAAAACTGCTCCACATGATCCTCCCGCGCATTGAGCATATACTCCAAATACTTAACATTATTAAGATGCCCAATCGGATCGCAATCGCTAAAACGCACCTTCGTCGTTGTCCATATTTCTTTTTCCATTCGACAAAAATAAAAAAACCGCCCCAACAGAGACGGTTTTTTTTCAGTTATTTGAAACGACTTATTAAATTCCCAATTCTTTACGAACCGCAGAAGTCGCATCCGGACCAGCCTTGTAAATCAACGCCGGATTATTGGAGTCGATGATAAAATCCCATCCGTTAGCCTTAGCCGCTTTTTCAACCGCCTCGTTAAATTTTTTCTCAATCGGAGCATAAGCCGCATCGGTCTTCTCTGCTAAATCCTTTTGAGCCGCTTGAGACATTTGGTCGATGTTCTGCTGCAATTTTTGCAACTCCGCATTACGCTGCTCGTTAACCGCCTGGGTTTGCTTCGGAGCCTCATCCGTATATTTTTTCAACAAAGCCTGGGCAGACTGCATCTGTTTTTCGATTTCCGCTCTTTTGGCATTAGACAAAGCCGTAAGCTGTTCGTCCGCTTTTTTCTTCTCCGGCATAAGGTTAAGAACCGACGCCACATCCAAAGACGCTACTTTTTGCGCTTTTGCGATACCTACAGACATCATCATCATTACGGCCGCAAACAATACACTCAGTTTTTTCATAATAAGAAAGTTAAATAATTTATTGGTTGTTTTTATTGTTTTTTATTCCCGATTCCCGGTCTGAAAAAATCACTTCTGATTCTTCAGCAGCAAATCTAACACTTTATCCGTATAATCGTATCGGTTATCCAAAAAAATTACACTGACATTATTACTCTTATCAATAACTATGCCTAGACTGTTTTTGTCCGACACCGTCTTGATGGCCTTCCATATCTGATCCTGAAAAGGCTGGGTAAGCGATGCCCTGGCTTTGACAATCTCCCCGTCTGTCCCAAACTTGGCTTCTACCAAATCCTTTACCTTTTTCTCCAAATCTTTTACTTCTTTCTCCCGTTGCTTCAATGGCTCGCCCACCAATAAAACCCGCTCGTTCTCAAAAGCCGCCTTCTTTGACTCGTATTCCCCCTGAAGCCGCTGCACCTCCTGTTCCCAAGATTTTACTTGCGAGGCAAGCCGGCTCTCCGCCTCCTTATACTGAGGCAACTTTCCCAATATATAATTGGTATCAACCACTCCGATTTTCTGAGCCGAAACCAAAGCCGTACAAAAAAGTCCCAAAAATAATCCCAAAATTCTTTTTCGCATCAGTGCATCCATAACCTTAGCTATTACAACGATTGATTCATCAAGAAGTGCGTTTTCCAACCCGACGGATCCGACGATCCCAAGGTCCGGTCAAAACCATAAGCAAAATCAAAGCCGATAAGCCCAAAAGCCGCCATAGAAACCCGAATCCCTATCCCGGCCGAACGCTTCAGCTGGAACGGATTATAACTTCCCCATGTATTCCATGCATTACCGCCCTCCACAAAGCCAAGCGCAAAAATTTTAGCCGTCTGGTTAAGCGAAATCGGATAACGCAACTCCGCCGCAAAACGATTGTAAATCGTCGCCCCACCATAAGGCGTCACGTCGTAAGGCGTTCCCGTCGTATATCCCGTAGTCGAAGCATTCTCGTACCCCCGAAGTGGAATGAGCTCCCGGCCATCAAAACGGCCATTGAACAACCCTACCCCACCAACATAGAAACGCTCAAACGGTGGCGCTCCCAAACTCTTGTTATACCCGTTCATAAAGCCCATCTCCGCCGTACTTCTAAGCACCAGTTTTCCGACCACCGTATTGTACACGTCCGCTTTGAGTTTCACCTTGTAAAACTCCATCCACTCGTATTTTTTCATCGGAGTCATCGAAGAATAATCCTTATTGCTGAAAAGCGAGTAAGGCGGCGTAAACTTCACCGAAGCCTCTATATTGGAGCCCGTTGTCGGAAAAACAGGATCAAATCCCGCCGAGTTACGGCTTAATCCTACGTTAAATGAAAAGTTCTTTGCATTTCCGTTATATTCCGTCGTATTTCCGAATTGAAAAGGGTAATTCTGGAAATTATAACTTTGAAACTGCACCCCCGTATAAAGGGAAAACCAGTTGTCCGGCCAAGAAAGTCGCATATTAAGCCCCGCATTAACCGAAAGAATATCCAACTTTTGCGAAGCCCCGTAAATATCCGTATAGTTAACTTTAGAATAATTGGTTCCTACCGAAAGCGCCGTCGGACTCTTACCAAACAACCAAGGTTCAACAAAATTAATCCCATAGTTTTGGAAGAACTGCCCAGCCTGCGCCTGAATGGAAAGCGTCTGCCCATCCCCTTGAGGCACCGGTTTAAAGTCTTTAAATTTCAGAAAATTCCTAATCGAAAAGTTATTGAACGTAAGCCCAAGCGTCCCGATAAAAGAGCGTCCGCCATACCCCGCCTGCAACTGCACCTGAGAAGAGCCTTTCTCCACCAAAGTCCAGTGGATATCCACCGTATTATCCTGAGGATTAGGCTTTACTTCCTGCCCCAGCTGTTGAGGGTCAAAATAAGGCAGCCCCGCTAAGGTAAAATAAGTCCGTTTAATTTCGCTTTTCTTGAACAAGTCGCCCGGTCTCGTGTAAAACGAACGAAGCACCACATGGTCATGCGTCGTCGTATTACCCGCCCACGTCACGCGGTTCCAAGAAGCTTTTTCGCCTTCGACAATACGGATTTCAAGGTTAATCGAATCCCCTACAACCGATTTTTCTACCGGCGTCACCTGCGAAAACAAAAATCCGTTATTAAGGTAAAGCGAACGGATATCCGTATCGTCTTCCGAACCTCCGTCTTCACCAACTTTCTTGTTAAACCCTACCGCATCGTAAATATCCCCGGTCTTATACCCAAGTAGTTTCTGTAAAACTTCCGTGCTATAAGTCGTATTACCCAAAAAAGTAATATCCCCAATATAATATTTCTTCCCTTCATTCAGCTTAACATCAATCTGATAGTGGTTTCTCTCATTACGCCAAACCGAATCCGATACAATGGAAGCATCCCGAAACCCCAAAGACTGATAGTATTTAATGAGATTAACCTTATCCGCCTCGTATTTATCTTTGATGAATTTGGACGGCTTAAGAATCCCTCCAATGCTGAAACGACGTTGTTTGGTGTCTTTAAATCCTTTTTTCCGAAGCTTACTGGAAGATACACTTTCGTTGCCTTCAAAAGTAATTTTATCGATTTTCACTTTCCGCCCCCGGTCAAGATGAATCGTCCAGTCCATCATATTCGCTTCCTTCTCATTGGGTTTATCCTGAATGCTTATTTTGGCATCGGCAAACCCCTTGTTGATGTACTCCTGAGGAATTTTAGTTTTCAAAGAGGAAACCATGTCATTGGTAATCTTCGTCCCAGGCTTCAAACCGTGATCCTTAACCAGTTTCTCTTGTTTGGATTTATTCATCCCCTTGCCCGTGAAACTAACCTCTCCCAACTCTTTCAAGTCCTCCAATCGAAAACGAAGAACAACCGTCTCCCCCTCAACACTTTCCACATAAACTTCAACCGCCGAAAAATTATCCGTATCCCAAAGTTTCTTAATCGCACTGCTGATCTTCTGACCAGGAATCTCAACTTTTTCGTTTTTGCTCAGCCCCGTAAAACGCAAAATCTGCGCCGACGAAAACCGCTTAACCCCATCGATAACAATATCCTTCAGGACATACGTCCCCGGTTGGTTTTGCACCAAAGCCGATTCCTCCTGAGAAGTCGTCTGCGGAAGAGTAACCTGACCATAAAAATAGCTGGAAGCCGCAAACATAATGACGGGTATGAATCTTAATCTCATATTCTTTTATAAGTATCTGTCGTTTCTAAAAATTTAGTTGAGTTGCTCGCTGATTTGACCATAGCGACGCTCTTTGTTCTGATAATCCACAATGCATTTGAAAAAAGTTTCCTTATCGAAATCCGGCCACAAAACATCCAAAAACTGCAACTCCGCATAAGCAATTTGCCAAAGTAAAAAATTACTAATCCGAACCTCTCCACTGGTTCTAATCACCAAGTCCACCAAAGGAAAATCCTTGGTATAAAGATGATTTTCAAACAAAGCCTCGTCGATATCGTCCTCCCCTATTTCCCCTGATTTCACTTTTCGACTAATCTGCTTCACCGCATGCAAAATCTCCTTCTGAGAACCATAACTTAGTGCCAAAACAAGATTCCCCTTGGTATTGTTACGAGTGAGTTCGACCACATTCATCAGCTGATCCCGAACCATCGAAGGCAACCGTTCCACCTCCCCAATCACATGAAGCCTTAAACCTTTGGTGAAAATCTCTTCCGCCTCTAAAAGCAAGGTTTCAGACAAAAGTGACATCAAACTACTAACCTCCTGCTCAGGACGATTCCAATTCTCGGATGAAAACGTATAGAGCGTAAGGTAAGGAATTCCGACTTCATTGCACGCATTAATCGCATTTCTAACCGCATCAATCGCATTGCGATGACCAAAAGTCCGCTCCTCCCCACGCGACTTAGCCCAACGGCCGTTACCATCCATAATGATGGCCACATGTTGGGGCAACTTATCTTTACTTATTTCGTCTTTATATGTCTTCATAAATTTAGTTGCAATAGCAAGGCGGCCGCCCGAAAGAATACGAAACCCCCAACGTCACATTATTAATCCAATCCATGGACTTTAAATTCCCGACCCGGCGCGTTTCCAAATAGGCATTCGCCCGATTTCTAGCCGTCTCCATATAAGGCTCTTGCTGTAACAAAGACTTCGTAGAGCCCGGTTGTGTAAGCTCCCGATTATAGGTAAAACGGACATCTTTATGCTCAACGGTACTGTAATCCAAATTATCCGAAAAAGTAGGCTGAAACATCATCTCTAAAGAAACCACCCAGTTGTAAGCCATCTTATACTTAAGCCCTGCCCCAAAAGGAACCGCCATCACAAACCGTTTAGTAAGCGTTTCTTCTGCCGTTGTAGTAAAAGCATAAACCCCTTGAGCATCAGGAGGCAATATCACCCCGTTGGCATCACGTTGAAAATCATTAACAAACGTAATCTGAGGCACATAATACCGCAGTCCGCCAAAACCTCCAAAAACATAAGGGCTTAACATCCCTTTTTGTTCCTCATTAATCGGAAAAAAGTTATATTCGAAAAGAACTTTCGCTTCCTCTCCCGACTTATTCCCAAAAAGTCTCCTGTTACGTCTGTAATCTTCCTGGGCATATTGATCGTCAAACTGAACATAGCTGGTTCCCAAGTCGAATCTTATGCTTTGATAAGGATTAAAATTATAACGGTAAGTCAGTCCTCCATAAAAAGGAAAACCATATTTGCTGAACTGTGTTCCAAACGGCTTCTGAAGCACATAATTCGTCCGACCGACATCCCCAACCAAATGACTCATCCCCAATCGTGCGCCAAGCTCATGGCGCTGCGCTCCAATCCAAGAAAAAACAAAGGTAAACGATAAAAGAAAAACAGATTTTAACGACATCGGCAAAAGTAATGAGGCTCGCTGAGCGAAATTGGTGCAAATATAAAACATTTTATTCTTAGTGGTATTTCGAGGATTAGTTAAATAAAATTAAAAAAACTTAAAACCCTATTAATAGCGTCAATTAAGTTTTTTTAGTCTAAACCTTATCTCCCTTAGCCTATTGAAAATAAAAAAGCAGACTAAGACCGACGGCCAAACCACTGGTTCATCCGATTACGAATCCTAATCAATAGAGGTTCTTCGTAATTTTTGTCCTCGTCAAAATAGCCGTAGCCATAACCATAGCCATAACCATAACCCTGTTTCGATTGATAATCGTTATACACCATACCCAAATTCTCCACCTCATGATTATGGTATTTCTCCGTAATCATTTTCAGCATATATTTTTCGGTATATTCATGACGCACCACGTACACACTCGCATCCGCCATTTTCATCAATTCGAAAGAGTCTGCCACTAAACCTACCGGAGGAGAATCAATAACGATATAATCATACCGCTTTCTCAGTTCTTTTATAAAATCTGCATTGCGCTCACTCATAAGAAGCTCCGAAGGATTTGGCGGTATAGGACCGGACGTGGCCACATCCAATGAAGGAATCTTCGTCCGGTTAACAATCTGTTCCATCTCGACCTCTCCCGTCAAATAATTGGAAATTCCGTATTTGTTGTTTATTTTAAAATCACCAAAAATTTTAGGTTTCCGCAAATCCATTCCCAACAAAATTGTCCGCTTGCCACTGAGTCCCAATACCGAAGCAATATTGATCGACGTATACGTCTTACCTTCTCCTCCAACGGAAGAGGTAACCAACAACACCTTGCTTGCCCCATCCTCCTTATACAAAAACCGCAAATTGGCTCGAATGCCCCGAAAAGATTCCGCGACAGAAGACTTTGGCAGCTCCAAGACGGTAAGGTTATTTTCATGCTGATTCTGTCCCACCACCCCTAAAAGAGGAATTTTAGTTGCACTGACAAGCTCTTTGATATTCCGTATCTTGGTATCCAAAACTTCACCTAAGGCAATCAAAAACAAAGGCACAAACAAAAGCCCTCCGATAATCAAGGATTGAACCCTCTTGGTATCCGGCGCAATTGGCCCCTGACCCACATTTTTAGCCGGGTCGATAATCGTAAGATCCGAACGGTTCGTCGCCACTCTCATTTGAGCCTCCGCCTGCTTGGTAAGTAGCACATCGTAAGTGCTTTCAATAATCTTATACCCGCGTTCAATGTCTAAATACCGGCGCTGTTGCTCGGGAAGATTTATTAAACCTTCTTCCAACTTCCTAATGGCCCCATCAATTTGAGCGAGCTGTTCTCTCATGCGCGCATATTGCTCTCCGATATACCCATCGGATGCTCCTCTAGCCTCATTAATCAACCGATTAATCTCCCTCATAGGCTCAGAGTTAGGCGTATAAATGGTCGCCATTTCCCTCCTTTTTTCGTAAAGAGCCTTGAGGTCCGTAACCGAAGCCCTAAACTCGCCATCCTCAATCCCTGCCGCATTCAAATTAATCACCCGATCGAAATTCGAGGCCGCCAAAGAATTTTTAGCCGCACTAAGGCTGTTGATACTGACCAAAAGCTCGGCTTTTTTCTTCTCCAATTCCTGAATGGATTTCACCGTTTCGGTATCTTTGTCTTCGATACCAAAAAGATTTTCAGACACTTTAAACTCGTTGAGCTTCCCTCCCGCAGAATCTAATTTTTTACGGATATCCACTATGTTCTGAGTCAAATAATCCGCCGTATTTCGATCCACCACATTCTGATCCTTCAGCCTTTTTTTTATGAGTTCTTCGATGGTCGTATTGAGAAATTTAACCGTGCCATTCAAATTATACCCTTGCTTGGTAATCACCATAATGGATGGCAATTCGGTATCAAAACTAACGCTCACATCCCTGATGATGCTGTTGACCGCTCCATTAACCGTATTTAGCGTAACAATGATGTTTTCAAGTTTCAAAGCCGGTTTTTCCGGATTGGGAACCAATCGGAAACGCAAATTAGGAGCCGTATACCATTGCCCCAAGGAAATGATTTTATTTTCGGGGCGCTCAAAAGGAGCCACCTGACTGAATGATTCCGTCCTGTAGCTGTAAACATGAGTGGAATGCCCCTCCTCCGGAAGAACAACCTCGTAACGATCCCCTCCCTTAGGAACAAGCGTAATCGGATAATTTACTTGTTGGGGATACGCCCGATCAATTTCAAGAAAGACCGGAGAATCAAACTTATCCAGATACGTCTGTTTAATTACCCCTTTAGTGGTATAGCTGGTAAACAAATCCAACTCTTTAACCAAATACTCGTTATGCGAGCGGGAAAGAATCATCTTTTTGAGAAAAATCCCATCGTAATTAGAACGTTGCCCCCAAATAAAATTAATGGACTGGTTAGGCGTAAAGTAACTGGCCGTATTATTGGAAATACTAAGCGAAATGGAAGAAGAATAAATCCTTTGCGCATAATACCGGCTATACACATAGCCGATAGCATACCCTAAGGTCCCCATGAAAACGAACCAGTACCAATTCCTCAGCAGCCGACGTAAAAAATGTTCAACGTCAAACAAAGAAAAACTCCCCAATTTCTCTTTAGAATTCTGCTTTTCCGGAACACCGGCACTGGTCGTTTTATTAGGTATCATTTAATTTATAATCTGGATAACAAAAGATAGATAGACATCGCCGTCGTCAAAAGAGACACCCCCGTAGTCACCGTTTGCAAAGGATCTCTTCCAAACCCATGGAAGCTTTTAGGACGGGTATTAAGGTAAATAATATCGCCGTTCTGCAACCAATAATAAGGCGAATTCATGACATCCTCTCTGGTCAAATCCAACCTAACGGTTTTTATGCCCTCAGGATACCGCCGTTGAAGCATAACGTTCTTACGGTCAACGGTTCGGTTCAGTCCCCCGTTTTGGGCAATAGCCTCCATAATATTCAGGGTCTGAGTATAAGATTTTTTAGCTCCGGTAAGTTGGGTCGTTTCAATATCCCCCAAAATATAATAGTTTATCCCATCCAAATTAAGCCGAACTTCCGATTTTCCTTCCAAAAAATTTTCGTTGAC
Source organism: Bergeyella anatis (assembly GCF_036016955.1). NCBI lineage: Bacteria > Pseudomonadati > Bacteroidota > Flavobacteriia > Flavobacteriales > Weeksellaceae > Bergeyella > Bergeyella anatis. The sequence goes on from NZ_JAYWXI010000015.1 coordinate 11,173, forward strand.
GCTGGTTTGAATTTCCTTTTGAATATCCTCTATTGTACGGCCTTCCGCCTTGATATAACCAATACCAAAGACATAAATATCCCCATGGGCATCCACTTTTATACCATCAAAATAAAACCGAGCATTACCATAAGCCATACTGCCGGCTCCACCGCCGCCAATAACACCGCCGCCACCTACAGCACCCGCCGCACCCGAACTTTGTCCGCCTTCGCCGGAAGCATTGAGATTGGAATAAAATTGAGCCGCATCCCCCTTGGGGGTAGTAACAATATTTAAGCTGAAAATATCGTTTTTCGTTACTCTATAATCCTGATTTCCATACGGAACCAACCCTTCCTCATTGATAACCAAACTCTCACTGGGCTGCATGTAACGAACCTCACTGGTCGAGATGCAACTCGACAAAGAAAGCATAAGAAAAAGTAAAAAAAATGGATAAGCTTTTTTCATCATTAACAAAACTCCGCAAAAATAGTGTTTTTTATTTATTATTTCTCATCCTTAAAATCAGATCCGGAAGATACGCCCCCGCAAACCCCAAAGCCAACACCAAAGCCAACAAAAGATTTGGATTAAGATGACGGCAAAGGTAAGCAATCCCGACTATGCCCACATAATAAGCAACAATGCTAAACGTCGCTCCCCTGTGAGAAAGCCCCAAACGCAAAACCTTATGATGAATATGATTTTGATCCGCTTCAAAAGGCGATTGTTTCTTCAACAGTCGGATGATAATCACATTCATCGTATCCACAATAGGCAAAACCAGAATGGCCACAGCCACTACCGGTGCACTACGAAGATGATAATGAGGCCCCAACGGCCCTTTATCGATAAAAATATCCATAAAACAAACCGCCGTAAACGCAAGCAGGAACCCCAAAATCATAGACCCCGTATCCCCCATAAAAATCTTCATGGAACGGATGGGAGAAAGATTATAATAAAGAAAAGCCAAAACACTCCCAATGACCAGCGCCGATAAAATCACCAAAGGATAGTTGTAACTCCCAAGGCGAAAATAACTGATTCCGAAAAAAAGGCCCGCCAAAACCGAATAAGTCCCCGCAAGCCCGTCGATACCGTCAATCAGGTTAAACGCATTAATTAAAATCACAAACGTGACCACCGAAAACAAAACACTGAAGTAATAATTCATTTCATAAATCCCCAACACACCAAACAAACTCCGTATCCTGACATCCGACCCAATAACGATAAGCAGAGAAACCAAGATCTGGGCTAAAAGTTTTTTGTAAGCCCGCATCACCATAATATCATCCATTACACCGACGTAAAACAAAATAATGAGCGAAGCAAACAAAAACTTATACGCATCAAAGAGTTCGTAGGCATAAACCGGCGCGCACACCCCAAGAGAAAAGAAAATCGCAATCCCTCCCAAATTGGGAATTTTACGATGATGGGAGCTCCTTATTCCCGGTTCGTCCATCAGGTTTTTGCGTTTCGATATTTTGATAATGAGAGGAATCGAGTAATAAGTCAAAAAAAACGACAAGCCAAATCCCAAGACCAGTTTGTAATAAAACAACGAGATCCCCGTCTTCAAGATGATACCGTCTATAAAATTCATTCTGAACTTATTAAATTAAAACAGCTTTAATGTTTGAAAAAAGACAGTCCTCTTACCGTTTTTACACCAAACGTTCCCTTCCGAAAGTTTTTTCGCACGGAATCAAATCAGTTTCCGAGCCCATTTCAACAGCCCGAAAAGATGAAGCAGGTAGTAAATCTTTTTTCTAATAGGCAAAGATAAGATATAATTTTGATCAAACCTTTTATAACGCAGAATTTCGCTCACCGAAATACGCCGTTCTTTTAAAAACCCCTTTAGCGCAGCATCCATTTCGTTGAACATTTGTTCCTCTTTAACAAAGGCCAAATAAGCCGAAAAAGAATAATACCCCTCTAAAATCTGAAACCCCTTCAAGGCTTCCTTTTCTCCGGCATAGGGCGAAGCAGCGAATGTTTTTTCGACATCAGCCACCGCCCGCAAAATGTCCAACCCTCTTCTGTTATGGGTCTTGGTAATGGAATCCGAACGCTCCAAATATTGGTAATGGTACGCCTGAGTCTGCGCCACCACCTCGCTCTGAAGAAAAAGTTGAGGAATGAGCTGAATGTCCTCGAAATGCATCCCCTTTCTAAATCTTTTGCCTTCAAAAAGCGAACGTTTAAACAATTTATTGCAGGCAAAATAACTCAAATCCGCCAAAACCGAAGGGTGTTCTTTCAGTAGAATTTTCTCAGGCAAGTGAGGAACCTGAGTCAATTTTTGTGCTACCTCTCCCCGTTCGTTCACTTTTTGAAGGTTACACCACACGACATCCGCCCGGTGTTTCTGAGCCAAAGCGTACATTTCTTCAAACATCGTCTCCGTCACGTAATCATCGCTATCCACAAAACCGATCCATTCGCCCTCGGCACGATCCAAACCGTAGTTCCGGGCATCGCTTAACCCTCCATTTTCCTTATCAAAAATCCTTATTTTATCGGGATAACGGTTCGCATAATGTTGCATCAACGCCCGAGAACCATCCGTGCTCCCGTCATTAACCACGAGAATTTCCACATCGTCCAACGTCTGCGCCACCAAACTATCCAAACATTTCGCCAGATAACGCTCTACATTGTAAACCGGAACAATCACCGAAACTTTTTTCATAAAACTCTACTCTTCTAAAAACTTTAAAAGACGCCGCCCCAAAATACCCCGCTTGGCGTTTTGGTAATCCTCGTAAGAGCACGCAAGCCAGTCGTCAGGACACTCCCTTTCTCCGAAATACCAAAGATTAGTGAAAATTTCTCTTCTGAACGCGTAAGAATCCTCTCCTATCATAACCCAAAACGTCTCGTATTCTTTTTCTTTCGGATGACTTCTGCGAATATTAATCCCTTCCACCAAATACCAAAGCATCTGAGCCAACAACTGGCGATTCAAAACCTCTTCGGTTTCAAAATTAAAATTAAAAATCCCCACGGATTTCAGCCTTTCGCTCATCCCCACCTCCTTCATGTAAGCGCATATTTCCCTACGGTTCAAACCGTTAACCTGAGGCTCCAACGAAAACGGAGACGAAAAACTCTCCACGGCATTGCAATCCACCGTCACCAAATCGGCCTGCCGGAAATAAGGTTCCGTTTTTTCCGTTGAATGCATCATGTCGGCCAAACGAACCACATCGAAAGCCACCTGCTTCACCAAATTCAGGCTTTCTTCATCGTTAAGATGCTTCTGACAGCCCAACAAATGAAAGTTTTTAATGGAAAAATCCTTCGAACAGAAAAGCCTATAGAGGTAGTTTTTTTCATTAAGGGGAAACGTTTCTTCCTGTTCCAAAAAAAAGCGTCCGGCAAGGTTTGTATACGTCAGATCCTTTACGTCCTGATTAAGCGCCGAAAATAAAGAATACCCAAAATCGCTTCCGCCCCCAATCACCACCGGGATAGCGCCCCTCTGGTGGCAAGCCAAAAGAACCTCCTGCAATACGTAATGCGTATCCTCCAGCGTTTTCCCGGAAATCAAATCGCCAAGATCCCCCATAGGCACCTCAAAATCGGCCTTGGACAGCTCATAAAAAAGTCTACGCACCGCCGCCATAGGTTTAATCTCCGCCGTACCGCCTGCCCCCCGTTGATCGGACAACCAAATCAAGACAATACCGCCTTCCGGAATCCCACCTCTCACCATCTGGCCTAACTGCCAATGCTCATACCGCTTGCGCTGCGGAGGAACCATAAAATCTTCGAAATTCATAGTTTGTTTTTCGGCACAAACTTAACCAAAAACCCCACAAGAAAAAAATAACGATTTACCATCTTTTTTAAAAACGATCTGTAACAAATCGCCTTTTACAACAACTTATTCGGTAAAATTGTTATTATCATGAAACTATTTTGGTCTTTCATCTGCCTGATGGCGTTCACTTTGGGACAGGCTCAATCCACCGCCAACCGTTTTTTTTACGAGTTAAAATACAAACCTTCGACACAATCGGACTCTATCCGTCAAGCTATGACCATTTTGGACATTCTTCCCGAAAAATCCATCTATCGGGATGAACTGATGATTTCCCAAGACTCCCTGCTGAAAGCCGAGGTGGAAAAAATGATGAAAACAGGCGCTTTTAAAGATTTATCCAAGTCCATAAAAAAGCCCAACTTCAGCTATAAAGTGATTAAAACCTATCCTTCCATGGAAATTAGGTACACCGACCACATCCTTCAGGATAAAGTTTCCTACGACGAAAAACTCCTTTTCGACTGGAAAATCTTTCCCGAAAAGAAAAAAATAGGCGAATACAACGCCCAAAAAGCCACTTCTTCCTTCGCAGGACGAAACTATACGGCTTGGTTCTCCAACGAATTGCCTTTTCAGGACGGCCCTTACAAGTTTTTCGGCCTTCCCGGACTAATCGTTCAGTTGGAAGACGAAACGGGAGATTACCAATGGACGCTAAAGGGCAATAAAAAAGTAGATAACCACGAAGAAGAATCCTACTCCGAAAAACTGATGAAACAATTCGGGCAAAGCCGTAACGAAATCAAAGTTTCAAAGGAAAAATTTGAACAAATGTACGAGGCTTACAAAAAAGACCCTTTCGGAAGCATCCGTCACCAAATTTCGCAAATTCCCGCTGAGGCCAAAATGCCGGACGGCACTTCCATCTCAAAAATGATGAAAGAACAAGAAGAACAAATGAAAAAGCACCTCAACGAAAACGACAATACCATTGAAATCCGAAAAACGGATAAAAACAAAAAATAAATCCATACCAACTAAAATAATTGTTAACAGCCGCCGGGCGACCAAGGTCGCCCGGCGGCTTATTTCCAACTCGTTTTAAATCGGGATTTTTTAATTTAGATTAATTTTAAATAACGTATCTTTGTCCTCTCAAAAAATCAATCTTTTGAAGCGAAACTATTCCAAAACCATGTGCTGCTTTCCTCTCAACCAAAAAGGGAGGATCTTGGACTATGACAACGAAGACCTGAAAATGCCCAATAAAATCATCGAAATGGGGCTGCTTCCTGATACCGTTTTCAAGATTTTGTATCAAGCGCCTTTCGGAGGCCCATTATACATCGAATACAGCACCGAAAAAACCCGTATTGCCCTAAGGCAAGAGGAAGCCCGCTTCATCCTCGTTGAGCCGGCTCCGTAAACGAATCCAAACAAAAAAGGCGTAAAGGACCATGCAAAAGACCAATTACGACAAAAAAATACTACTCGTTGGAAACCCCAATGTAGGGAAATCAACCCTTTTTAATGCCCTATGCAACCGGAAACAAAAAACCGGAAACTACGCCGGCGTTACCGTAGCCAGCCATTCTGGCGACTACATCTATAACGGAAAATCCGTGGAAATCATCGACCTCCCGGGATCGTACAGCATCTACCCCGCCTCCGAAGACGAAGCCATTTTCGCCAAATACCTGATTGGAGAAAGCCACACTTATCAAGGCATTCTTTATGTTTTGGATGCGCTGAATCTCAAGAGGGGATTGCTTCTTTTTCAACAAATACAGGATTTGGGACTTCCCGTTCTATTAATCGTCAACCAGATTGACGAAGCTCACGAGCGCGGGTTGTCCATAGACTACGCCAAACTTTCCGAACAACTGGGAGCCAAGGTGATTGCAACCAATGCCAAAGCCAAAATCGGCATCGAAGAATTGCGTAAAGCCATCGATGAAGACGCCTTCCTAAAAAACGAAAGCCTTTCTTTTGCCATTCCGACCGAACAGAAAGAAACCATCGAGCGTTTGGCTTCTCAAACCAAAGAAAACAACCCTTACAAAATTTGGACTTTACTGGCCTCCGATCATTACGCCGGAGGAAAAATCCAAAGCATTAAAGACCTCATTGGCGATCACGGCAGTAAATGCATCGTTCCTAAACGCTTGCAAACGCAAGAAACCATTCGCCGCTATCAACACCTTGAGGCTCTTACATCTCAAATCATCCAACGAAAGCCACAATTCAAGGCTTTACTTACCGAAAGATTGGATAAACTATTGGTGCACAAAGTTTGGGGGTACTTTATTTTTTTGGCCGTATTGCTGTTAATTTTCCAAATGGTGTTCTTCATGGCCGAATACCCCATGAATTGGATTGACTCCGCCTTCGCTTGGCTGGCCGAGACCGCCCAAACCCGCCTCCCCGAAGGCCCCCTTAACAGTCTTATTTCCGAAGGCATCATTCCCGGACTCGGAGGTATTGTCATCTTCGCTCCTCAGATAGGTCTACTTCTCTATTTCCTTTACCTTTTGGAAGACTCCGGCTACATGGCACGGGTGATTTTCTTGACGGATCGTTTTCTCAAACCGTTCGGACTCAACGGAAAAAGCATTGTCCCTTTGGTTTCTGGCATTGCCTGCGCCATCCCCGCCATCATGTCCACCAGGACCATCGAAAACGTTAAAGAAAGACTTATTACCATCCTGGTCACCCCTTTTATCACTTGTGCCGCAAGACTCCCCGTCTATACCATTATCATTGCCTTGGTTATTCCCGACAATAAGTTTCTCGGGATCGATTACAGAGCTTTGGCGCTTTTAGGCATGTATCTTCTGGGATTTGCGGCCGCACTTGGTTCGGCTCTTATCCTTAAAAGAACCATCAAAAAAGAAAACAAAAGTTACCTCATCATGGATTTGCCGCCTTACAAGACCCCGCTTTTCGGCTATGACTTAAGACTTGTGTTGGGAAAAGTGGCGGACTTCATCCTCGGAGCAGGAAAAATCATTTTAGCCGTGAGCATCATCTTGTGGGCTTTAAGCTATACCGGCCCCAAACAAAACGAAGACGAAATCATTGCCACGAACGTCCATCTGAACGACTCCTACCTTGCTCAGCTAGGTAAGGGCATAGAACCCGTCGTTGCACCTTTGGGATACGACTGGAAAATGGGGGTTTCTATTATTTCCAGTTTTGCAGCCCGAGAGGTTTTCGTCGCTACAATGGCCACACTTTACAGTCTAGACGACGACTCCGAAGAAGGACGGATTATCGATAAAATGAAAAACGACAAAAGGCCTGACGGAACTCCGGTTTTTTCGCTAGCTACAGGCATTTCCGTTTTGATTTACTATGCTTTTGCCATGCAATGCATTGCCACTATTGCGGTAGTATATCGGGAAACCAAAAGCCGAAAATGGACTCTGATTCAACTGGTTGGAATGTCGACATTGGCTTATCTCGCTGCCTTTTTGGTGTATCAATTCTTAAAATAAAAATCGCCTTATGCTTTTTCAATCCATCGTTGTTTTCGGTCTTGTGATTTTCGCCTGCTTTATCCTTTTCACTAAGTTCCGTCGGAGTTTTTCCTCAAAAAAAGACTCTAAAAACGGAAATTGCGGAAACAACTGCGGGTGCTCCTAATCTTCGCTTACCGTTAAGACCTTGGCGGTACAATACCGCGTCTGTCTCCTTTTAAACGATGCCCGAAACCCAAAGAAAGGTTTCCCCTAAGGCGGCTTCATTTTTCTATTCTTCACATCTTGTTTTTGCTTAAATTTGCATACGTTATTCAATAAAAAATAAAACTTATGTCACTTATAAAATCAATCTCGGGAATACGTGGTACCATTGGCGGCAAAGTTGGTAATAATCTCACGCCTGTCGATGTGGTCAAATTCACTGCCGCCTTCGGCTCTTGGTTGCAAAAAAACAAGAATCGAAAAGACCTCACATTGGTCATTGGAAGAGACGCCCGTATTTCCGGAGCCATGGTCAATGCACTGGTTACCGCCACGCTTCAAGGGCTGGGAATTCACGTGGTGGATTTAGGCCTTTCCACAACGCCAACCGTGGAGGTAATGGTTCCCGAATTGAAAGCCGACGGAGGCCTCATCCTGACCGCTTCCCACAACCCCAAACAATGGAACGCCCTGAAGTTGCTCAACGAAAAAGGAGAGTTCATTAATGCGGAAAATGGGGCTGAAGTGCTCAAAATAGCCGAAACCGAAGATTTTGAGTTCGCCATGATTGACGATTTGGGCTCGTACACCCAAAGAAACGATGCTTTTGACATCCATATCAAAAAGATTTTGGATTTGCCGATGGTGGATGCCGAAGCGGTCAGAGCAAAGAAATTCAAAGTTGTTCTCGATGCCGTGAACTCTACGGGAGGATTGGCCATTCCGCCCATGCTCGAAGCTTTGGGCTGTGAGGTCGTTAAGCTCTATTGCGAACCTAACGGCCATTTCCCCCACAATCCCGAACCGCTAAAGGAGCACCTTACCGATATTTGCGAGCTGGTGAAAAAGGAAAAAGCCGATTTCGGTATCGTTGTTGATCCCGATGTCGACCGTTTGGCGCTCATCGACGAAAAGGGCGAAATGTTCGGAGAAGAATACACCTTAGTCGCTGTAGCCGACTACCTTCTAAAGCATAAAAAAGGAGCAGCGATATCTAATCTTTCGTCCAGTAGAGCCCTGAGAGATGTGGCTCAAAAACACAACGCCGAATACTTTGCCAGTGCGGTAGGCGAAGTGAACGTAGTAACTTTGATGAAAGAAAAACAAGCCGTAATCGGTGGTGAAGGTAACGGAGGCATCATCTACCCCGACCTCCATTACGGAAGAGACTCTCTGGTAGGTATTGCTTTGTTTTTGACTCATTTGGCCAAAGAAGGACAAACCGTTTCCGAGCTTCGAGCAAGCTATCCGGCCTATTTCATGGGCAAGAAGAAAATAGAGTTGACACCGGAAATTAATGTCGACGGCCTTTTAACCCAAATGGAAAAAGCGTATCCAAACGACGAAGTCTCTACCATAGACGGTGTAAAAATAGATTTTCCGGACAATTGGGTGCACCTCAGAAAATCCAATACCGAGCCCATCATCCGAATTTATACCGAAGCTCGCACGCAAGAAGAAGCCGACCGCCTGGGAGACGAAATAATTGCCAAAATCAAAAGCTTGATTTAAGCAAAATCGAAAAATGTAAAACTTAATTTGTTTTTCCGAGGCTTGCAAGTTACTTCCTGCATCGGAGAAACACCCCAAAACACAATTGGACGACTTTTTTGAAAACGAACTGGCTCAAAGGTTCGAAGAAATGATAGAAAACAATGACGAATACTACTTCGACTCCGAGGAGATCGAAGACATCGTCATTTATTACTTGGAACTCGGTGACATTTCCTACGCGGAAATAGCCGTTAATTTCGGACTAAAACTCCACCCCGAGTCCACCGAAATTAAAATAAAAAAACTGGAAGTCCTATTGGAACTCGAAGACTACCAACAGGCCCGCCTCATTATCGACAGCCTAAAGGACTCTTCCCTTGAAAATACCGACTTCCTGGTCTGTTGCGCCAAATACTATTCCAACCTCGGCAATCCCCGAAAATCTATCGAGTATTGCCAACTGGCCCTGCCTTTGGGTGAAGAAGAAAACTTCCTTCACAACTTCATCGCAGACGAATATGTTAATCTTGGAGATCCGTTCAATGCTTTGAAGCATTACCAAATGGCTCTAAAGAGCGATCCTTTTGACGACTACGCGTTAGAAAACTGCATGATTTGTTTCAACGAGCTGAAAAAAGCCGACGAAGCCATCGCCTTTCTCAACCGCTATTTGGACGACTATCCTTTTTCGGAAGTCGCCTGGTTCGAATACGGCCAGTTTTTCTTCAACCGAAAAAATTACGAGGAGGCCATTCGGGGATTCGATTATCTACTAGCCATAAATTCTTACTCCATAGGGGTTTACGCCAACAAAGCCGCCTGCTACGAAGCCTTAAAACAATGGGAAAAAGCCATTGAAGTCTACGAAGAAATGCTGGCTCTGGAAACCACAAAGGCCTTCACCTACTACAAAATAGGCCTTTGCTACAAAGAACTAAAATTAACCGTCCCAGCCCTTTCCGCCTTCCAAAAATCCTTGGTGGAAGACCCGCAGTTTTACCTCTCGATGATGGAACAAAGCTACCTTTACGAAGAAATGGGACAAATGTCCGAAGCCTTGCATTTCGCAAAGGAAGCAACCAACCTTAACGAAGAAAATTTGGAATATCAAAAACGTTTAGCCTTTCTCTACATTGATGCCGAACGTTTTGAGGAAAGCCTGGAATGCCTTTCGTATTTGGTAAAAGAAGAACCTTCCCGTTTTTACAACTGGTACGCCTGTACCGAAGTTCTTATCCTACTCGGCGAATACCGCCAAGCCGTGGAACGCCTCGGCCAAGCCCTGCAACATCATCAGAGAGCCGAATTGTATTACCAACTCAGCACGTGCCATTTCCATTTGAACGAAAAAGAAAAAGCCGCCGCCGCCTTGGACCGCGCCATTGCATTGGATGATTCCATCGCTTCGGAAATGGAACTAAAATACCCCAACATCAAAAAAGAAATCCGAAAAAGAAAAACCCCATAAAAAAACTCGGAAAACCAATGGTTTTCCGAGTTTTTCCATTCTATCCTTTCAGCCAAACTGAATTTTCCAAATACTGCCGGTCGGGATAATAGATAAACAAAACACTTTTTCCCTTAATAGCGTCGATCATCGGCTCAGCCAACGCCCGAGGTACGGCAGGACAGCCCCAACTCCGCCCGATGCGCCGATGTTTGACCGCAAAATCTTCGCTCACATAGTCGGCTCCATGCAAAACAATCGCACGCTGCATCGCACGGTCGTTATACCCCTCATCTTTTCCCGATAACCGGAGTGAATAACCGTTTTCTCCAAAATAAGGCTGCTCTGTCACATAAAAACCAATACTGCTTTGGTAAGAATTTTCCTTATTAGAGAAATTAACAGCGTATTCTTCACCCGTATTTTTCCCATGCGCCACCAACGAATTAAAAACCACCTCTCCCGTTACGGTATTGATAACCCACAAACGTTTCCGATTGGATGAAAGCGAAAAATCGCAAACCGTCAAGAGTTTAGCTTCCGAATCGATTTCTCCCGCTTCTTTCAAATTTTTAAACCCCTGGAAGGCTTTGGCAAAAACCTCTTCCGACAACCGCTCTTTCCCATCAAAATTCAATTGGTCATAAAAATCGCTTTCCGAAATGGCTCGCTCGGTTTTTTCCACCACCGAATCTCGATCCACACCATGAGCCCGATCTAAAACCGCACTTTCTTTCGAGAGGGAAGAAAAAGCCGACGCAAAAACCACCATCCCCAAAATCATTATGATTTTCTTCATTCAGGTATTGTTAAGTTAAAAGATTGAACATGCAAAGATAAACGCTAAATTAAAACAAACCTTTAACAATCAATATTTTAACTTTATTTTAAAACCCTTTTAACGTTTTATTTAGCCTCTTCCGGCTCGAATTTAAGACTCACCGAATTCATGCAATAGCGCAACCCCGTAGGCTTCGGCCCATCGTCAAAAACATGCCCCAAATGCGCATCGCATCGAGAACAAACCACCTCCACCCGTTCCATGCCATGAGAAGAATCGCGGCGATAAGCCACACCGTTGGAGTCTGCCTCAAAAAAACTAGGCCACCCACAAGTCGAAGCAAATTTTTGAGTACTAGTAAATAAATGGTTGCCACACGCCGCACAATAATACTCGCCTTTTTCGTCAAACGAGTTATATTTCCCCGTAAACGGACGTTCCGTGTGCTGTTGCCGGGCCACGGCATAAAGTTCCGGCGTTAAAACTTTTCGCCATTCTTCATCGGGCAAATTCAACTTGGAAGTCGCCGAAATAGAATAGTAAGGATTGGACGGTAAATGGCTTTCTTTCATATATCGGGATGGGAATTTCCGAAGACGGGGATTTCTCGGTACCTAACTTCAACTAAAACACTACTCTCCAAAGATAAACAAAAGTTTCAGACATACAACTCGTCCCCACTTTGGAGAATACCTTAATTAGGCACGGTTATTCTTTCGTAAATTTAATTCGTCTACCTCCTTGAAATAATATCATTGTTTTTTCAGTCGGATTAAACTCAAATTTTGCTCCTGCCTTGTCAAACTTAAATTTATCTTTGTCCGTTGCTTCAAGCGGAAATGAAGGCTGCCCTGTACCTTGGGCAATTAAAGTGTTTCTGTCTTTTGTGATTGTAATTTTCAAAGAAATTTGTTTAGAGGCATAAACTCCTAAATATTTATCCAAGTTTTCCGAAGTCAAGTCATAGGTTTTAAAGACAGGAAATTCATAAGCTTTGTCGTATATGATACTCAAAATTCCAATTGCAAAGTCGTTGTAAGGAAAACGTTCGCCATTAATAGAAAAACTGAGTCCTAAATTATCTTTTTCATTGTAAGAAACAATTGACCGGGTACCATAAGTAGAGCCTCCGTGTCCATAGGAAATATGCTCATAAAATGGCATAAGCATTAACCCCCTTCCAAAAGTTTCTTTCTTTCTATAGTCAGGTTTCATCTGCTTAATACTTTGTTTCTTCAAAATTTTATAGTGAAATAAATGATAAAGAAATATGTTCAGGTCTTTTGTAGTTGAAGCTATATCACCAACTCCTATAATATTTGAAAACTCAAAATCTGTAATTTTTTCCCATTTTTCATTGTAACCATAAGATGGGAAAATGTTTTTCGTTTTAGAGGTTATTGATTGTAAATTTTTCAGCCCCAAAGGTTGTGCAATTTCTGTTTCGACAATTGTTGAATAATCTTTTTTGAAAAGGATTTCAACAATTTTTGTAAGTAGAAAATAAGCTGAATTAGAATAACTAACTTTTTCGTTTGGTTGAAATGAAACCCCTTGTTTAATGATTTCATCAAAAATTTCTTTTTCCGTAACTTTTTTTGCCAGCCAAGTTATGCTATCATTTTTCTTCGTATAATCACCTAAACCACTGGTATGTTCCAGCATATTTTTGATGGTGATTTTATCAGCGTTTGGAATGTTTGGATAAAACTTCGATAATTTGTCCTCTAATTGCAACTTATTACTTTCAATAAGCTTAAATACCAAAGTTGCTGTAATTATTTTGGTTATTGAGCCTATTTGATATTTTGTACCCGTATTATAATCAATGTCTGTGAGATTTGATTGCCCAAAGCTTCTGCTGTAAACTTCTTTTCCGTCTTTAAAAATTGAAACACTTCCTATTCCCCTGTTATTGTTTTCGATATGACTGACAAAACTATCAATTTTTTGAATGTCAATATTCTGTGAAAAAACATTTAAACCAAATGATACAGTTATTACTGTCAAGATAAATTTCATTTTCGCCGGTTTCTATAATTATTGGTTTTATGGTGGTCATTGGTCTTATGACAAGCTGAAGCATTAAAATAATAACCGTAGCTCTTTGAAACAAAGACTCATCAAATCTCTTTACCCTCGCCTTTTTTGACCGAAAGTGATGTTTTTGAGCCAAATTTAATACTTTTGTTTCAATGAATCTTTCTCCCAAACAACGCCAGCTCCGAAAATACAAATGGGTCGCCACGGGACTTTTCGTCCTTATGGCTGCTATTTTCGTCGTGACAACCCTCATGCAAAAAAATCATTCCGCCCATTGGATTGGCTATGTAAAAGCGTTTTCGGAAGCTGCCATGGTAGGGGCCTTAGCCGACTGGTTTGCCGTAACAGCCCTATTCCACCATCCGATGGGACTAAAAATCCCACACACCAACCTCATCCAAAAAAAGAAAGAAAAAATCGGGGACAACCTCGGTAACTTCGTCCTCGAAAATTTTCTCACTCCGCAAAACCTACGCCCTTACATCCTAAAACTAAAAGCCGCTTCCCTCCTCGGCGAATGGCTCGCCAAAGAGAAAAACCAAAACCTCCTAATCGCAGAAGCCTCGGCTTTGGCCACCGACATTCTGAACAAAACAGACCACGCCACGGCCGTCCGTTTTATCACCCAACAAGCCCAAACATTTACCGAAGAGCTAAAACCCAACCTTATTTTGGCCAGCGGACTGAATTACCTTTTGGAGAACAACGACCATCAAAGGCTCATCACCCACCTCGCCCAACAATTAAAAATCCATCTCGCTCAAAATAAAGAAACCGTACGAAAACGCGTCGAAAAAGAAAGTTTCATCCTGATTCCCAAACTCATCGATCATGCTCTAGCCGATAAAATCACCCAAGGCCTTGCAGACTATTTCGACGAAATACAACACCAGTCCTTCCATCCCGTAAGGGAAGAGATCACCCAAAAACTTCGCGAATTTTCCGAAGAATTAAAAACCCTGCCACGCTGGGAAAAAGAACTGCAAACCCTAAAAGAAAATTTCTTGAACGAAGAAGTCTTTAACCGTTACGCAAACGACCTCTGGATTTCCCTTAAATCTAACCTTATAAACGCTTTGACTCTGTCGGATTCCCCCCTTAAAAAACATCTGAAACAAAACCTAAGCGAACTGGCTCAAAAATTACAAAACGACGAAAAACTGCAATATAAAATCGACCACTGGGTTCGGGTGAACACCTACAAACACCTGCTAAAAAACACCCACCGTTTTGCCAACCTCATCCGTTCCACCGTAGGCAATTGGGAAGGCAGGGAACTCTCCGACAAACTGGAACTCGAAGTCGGCAAAGACCTCCAATTCATCCGCATCAACGGAACACTCGTCGGCGGACTGGTCGGGCTGGTCATCTACACTCTCACTCATTTTTTCATCTAAATCCAAAATATGTTTACCGACGATTATTTCATGAAAATGGCATTGCAAGAAGCCCATGCCGCCAAAGGAAAAGACGAAGTCCCGGTAGGATGCCTAATCGTCTCCAACCACCGAATCATTGCCCGAGCCCACAACCTCACCGAAGCACTCAACGACGTTACCGCCCATGCCGAAATGCAGGCCATTACTGCCGCCGCCAATTTTTTGGGAGGAAAATACCTTCAAAACTGCACCCTCTATGTCACCCTGGAACCTTGCGTGATGTGTGCCGGTGCTCTGAATTGGTCCCAAATCTCAAAAGTGGTGATTGGTGCAAGAGACCCGCAAAGAGGATTCCTCAATAAAAACCTCTCCCTCCACCCCAAAACCCAAATCGTACAAGGCGTATTAGAAGAAGAGTGTTCGGCACTCATCAAAGCTTTTTTTAAAGAAAAACGCTAAAACAAAGACGGATTTGGTTTTTGGAATTCATACCCGAATTCCCGTAGTTTTTCGGAAGAAACCACCTTAGATTCCAACGGCTCAACAGGCCGAGAAAACCTCTTGGTCTGAACTTCAAAGACCTCCTTTTTGGAAGGATGCAAAGGTGCTACCACATTCCAAACTCCACCACTTAAACCACAGTTAATCAGATGATTAACTACCCCTATAACGTCCAAATAATGGACATGATTCACCCGATGAAGCGAGTTCGGAATAAGTCGATCACGGTAAATTTCGGAAAACCGACGCTCATCCCCCATAAGCCCTCCCAAACGCAATACCGCCACATCAGGAAACACCGAACGATAATAAGTTTCCGCCATTAAAATAGGAGAGGCCAATTCGTCCTGAGACTCCTCCGTAAAAACCCCAGCCCGATCAGGATAAATCCCAACCGAACTAAACAAAATCACACGCACCCGATCCGAAGCCACCAAAGCCGAGGCTCTACGATGCCGTTCCAAGCTAAATTCCCGATTGGAAACCGGCAAGCTGTACACCACCGCATCGCAATCCGAAAAAGCCGCCTTCAGAGGTTCATCAACTTGTTCTTTTTCAAAATCAATTCTAAAAACCGACGAACAAAAAGAATGCAAAAACGCCACCCGATCTTCCCCTCGCACCGTAGCCACTACATCGCCGTCTTTAGAAAAGAAACAAGCCAGCCGTTCCCCCAGCCAACCGCATCCGACAATCCCCAGTTTCATTAAAGCGATTTTCCCAAACAATAAAGCCCTTTAAGCGTATGCAAACGATCCGCCACATGAATTTTATCCGTCAGTGGTTTATACACATGAGAAACCCCTCCCGTGGCAATCACAAAACATTCGTCCTGAATCTCCTCGTTAATCCGATCAATAAACCCTTCCACCATGCCCAAAAAGCCATAAACCATACCACTCTGCATGCAACTCACCGTATCCAAACCCAAAACCGATTTCGGCTTAATCAATTCGATTTCGGGAAGCTGAGCCGTCTGCCCCACCAGCGAATTAAGCGACGTGATAATCCCCGGCGCAATAATCACCCCCATCGTTTCGCCATTCTCCGCCAGACAACTGGCCGTAAGTGCCGTCCCAAAATCCAAAATGATTTTTTTCCCCTCGGGATACCAATGAGCCGCCGCCACCAAATTGGCGTAAATATCCGTCCCCATCTGTTTGGACTTAGCCTGAACACGCGAAGGCGTATTCCGATCGACCAATACAGGCGTCTTCCCGTGAAGTTTCTTCACCGCACGAACCACATCCATCGTAATCTGAGGAACCACCGACCCCACAATAATACGGTCAATCTCCGACGCATCTATCCCCTGCGTCTGGTAAAGCATGCTGAATTGTAAAATAAGTTCGTCACTGGTCTTATAAGGTTTCGTATTCGTAATCCAAGAAACCTCGCATTCCTCCCCATTAAACAACCCAAAACGAACATTGGTATTTCCGATATTAATGACTATAGCCTTCATTCGCCTATGGTTTTACCGAAGCATTAAATTCCATATAATTATCCGAAGGATTCACATCCGCCAATCGCTGGGAAAAATCAATGCCCAAAGCCGAAATTTCGTCCTTGGTAAACGGAATCTTAAACACGTACTTCTTCTGCGTCCACGGCCAATAAGGTAACGTGGTAAAAGTCCCATAAATATCATCGGATTTCCACACTCTGGTCATGTTCAGCGGAATTTGAAAATTAACAATGCGACCGTCCTTGGTTAAAACACTAAAATCAATCGGCATCGGCACCGTCCCGTTATTAACCAAAGTCACCGTAGTGGCCCCGTCGCCAAATTCCACATTTTTTATCGCATAGTCAATGGTCTTGGTTGTATTAATCCAATAATGAAAAAACCATTTCAAATCCATCCCCGAAACCTTTTGGGCAATGTGAAGAAAATCCCGATCCGAAGGATGCTTCATTTTCCACTGATTAAAAAACTCTTTCATAATCAATTGCATATTGCGCTCCCCAACAATATACCCCAACTGCACCAAAAACAACTCCCCTTTGGTGTAACTGGCCACCGAATACGCGCGCCCGTCATCGTGATGGTCCGCCAACCAAACCGCCGGAGTTTCTTTTCCCGTTTTTGTAAAGTTGACATATGAAGCAATGCTGGAAACAAACGGATTAGGCTCCGGCTGCTCCGGAGGAAACAACTGATGCATCACAAGCGACTCCGCATAACTCGTAAACCCTTCGTCAATCCAAGGCCTCATACTCTCATTACTGGCCAACATCTGCTGAAACCAAGAATGCGCCCCTTCATGAACCATTAGCCCCACCAAACCTTTAAAACTTCTTCCCTGACCGAGAATCATCGTACACATGCCGTACTCCATACCGCCGTCACCCCCTTGGATAAAGGCGTAGGAAGGGTATTCATAACGTCCGAAAGTAGCGTTCATAATCTGAAAAAAACGAGCCACGTAAGGCTTGCTTTCTTCCCAAAAAGCGGTTTGCTCATTTTTTTGATAAACGTAATAAATCTTGGGACCATCAAGCACCGTAAATTCCTCTACCGTATAATCCCGATCCGCCGCCCAAGCAAAGTCCAGTAAATTTTTTGCCGTCCAATGCCACGTAGCTTTGCCTTCCGAATCCGTCTTCACCTGTGCACCGGAAGTATACCCTTTCACTTCCGAAGGATTTTGCAATACTCCGCCGGCCCCGATCACATAATCGCCGTCGATCTTGATGCTAACCTCATAATCCGAAAAAGGAGCATGAAACTCCCGCCCAATATAATCAAACGTATGCCAACCCTCGTAATCGTATTCCGCCAGTTTGGGATACCATTGCGTCATCGTCATATCAATGCCCTCACGGTTGTTTCGCCCACTGCGCCGAATCTGCATCGGAATCACGGCATCCCACTCCATCGTGAATGTCGTAATTCCCTTAGGCTTCAGTGGCTCCGCAAGTTCAACTTTCATAATGGTCTCCTGAACCTCAAATTTCAATTTTTTACCGTCCTGCCGTATCCAATGAATATTTTGCGCCCCTTCCTGATCCGGCGGAATCGCCGACAAACGCGAAACCCCGCCTTGCTGCAAACGACTGTCGCCATTAACCCCCTGACTCTGAACCCGCTGATCCATCATCGACCCCGGCTTAAAGGCATTCCAGTACAAATGAAAATAAACCACCCCAAGCTCGTCCGGCGAATGGTTGGTGTATGTAATGGTCTGCTTACCCTTATACGTAAAATTGGAAGCATCCACATCGATCTCCATCTGATATTTAGCAAATTGTTGATAATAAGGCTGCTTCTGCGCCTGAAGAGCAAAATAAAAACAAAAAAACAACAGGCCAAAAAGTTTATTCATAACAAAAAACAGTTTTAAAGCCCGAAAGTTAAGCATTTTTTAAAAAAGCCTCGTCCCTACTCCAATCCGTGAGTTCCAATTGACAGAACTTTCTTAATTTTGTCTGCTTAAACCCTTTACTATGCTCACGGTAGAAAAAATAGGAGGAACCTCCATGTCCCAGTTTCAAGACGTTCTAAAAAACATCATCATCGGCTCACGTCAAGCCGACGAAAAGTACAACCGAATTTTTGTCGTATCAGCCTACAACCACGTCACCAACTGGCTATTGGAACATAAAAAAACCGGAGAACCCGGCATTTACAATAAATTTCTGAAAGGCGAAGATTACAAATCCGCTTTGGACGAGCTGTACCAAAAATTATTGCTCATCAACGAAGGATTCGAAGCCATAGGCCTCAACCTAAACGAAGCCGCAGAGTTTCTGAAATTCCGAATCAACCAAGCCAAAACCATGCTCCACAGCCTAAGTAACGTCATGGCCTCAGGCTACGTCAATGCCAAAGACATTCATCTGGCCGCCCGCGAAATACTCGCCTCCATCGGCGAAGCCCACTCGGGTTGGAATTCCACCAACATCCTCAACAACAACGGCATCAATGCCCGCTTTATCGACCTCTGCGGTTTCAACGACAACGACCCCCTCACCATAGACGAACGCATCCACAAAGAACTGGAAAACATCGACTTCAGCAACGTCGTATGCATCGCCACCGGCTACACCAAAGGAACCGAAGGCATCATGCGCGCTTTCGACCGAGGCTATTCGGAAGTGACCTTCAGTAAAATCGCCGTGGAAGTTCAAGCCACCGAAGCCATCATCCATAAAGAATTTCACCTCTCCAGCGCCGATCCCAAAATCGTAGGCGTAGAAAACAGCATCCCCGTCGGCCAAACCAACTACATCGTTGCCGACCAACTGGCAGACATCGGCATGGAAGCCATTCATCCCAAAGCCGCCAAACCCCTGGAAATGGCAGGCATTAACATCCGAATAAAAAATACCTTCGAACCCGAACACCCCGGAACACTAATTTCTAAAGATTACATCTCCCCCGAAAGCCGCATCGAAATCGTTTCCGGATCCAAAGAACTCCTCGCCATCGAGGTGCACGACCCCATGATGGTCGGCGAAGTCGGCTACGACCAACGCATCATGACGCATTTTCAAAATTTCGGGGTAAGTTACGTCCTGAAAGCCACCAACGCCAATTCCATCACCATGGTCGTATGGGACAATGCCAAAGCCAAAAAACTGCTGGCCGAACTCCAAAATCATTTTTACCAAATCAACGCCATGCCCGTTGCCATGGTCAGCGCCATGGGAACCAACATCGCCTCCACGGGATTTCTCTACCGAGCCACCAAAGCCCTCTACGAGAAAGACATCAACATCGAGTGCTACGCCCAGTCGCTCATGCAGGTTAACCTCCAGTTCGTTATCAAACGCGAACACTACGAAGAGGCTATAAAAGCCCTAAACGCCGCTCTTTGTCATAAATAAAATAAGCCTCCGGAATGGAGGCCTTTTTTTTAGAAACGCCCCTCAAGGTCTTTAAGCAAACGTTCCAAAACTTCACAAGCCGATGCCGGAAGATTCGTCCCCGGTCCGAAAATAAAATCAGCCCCATTGGCATAAAGAAAAGCATAATCCTGCCGAGGAATAACCCCGCCCACCACAATCAAAATATCCTCCGCCCCCAGTTTGGTCAACTCTTCCACCACCTGAGGAACCAAGGTCTTATGCCCCGCCGCCAGAGACGACACCCCTAAAACATGAACATCATTCTCCACCGCCTGACGCGCCACCTCTTGGGGCGTCTGAAACAAAGGCGCCACATCCACATCAAAGCCCATATCCGCAAACGCCGTAGCCACCACCTTCGCCCCACGGTCGTGCCCATCCTGCCCCATCTTAGCCACCATCATCCGAGGACGACGCCCTTCTTCTTCTTCAAACTGATGCGCCATCTTTTGCGCTTTCTCAAAATCTTTATTTTTTCCCGAATTCATAGCATAGACCCCCGATATGGTTTTGATGTTAGCCCGATAACGACCGAAAACCTCTTCCAAAACTTCGCTCATTTCCCCCAATGTTACCCGCCTGCGCGCTGCTTCAACACAAAACTCCAACAAATTACCCTCTCCAGAACGCGCACAATGCCTCAACCTCGAAAGAATCTCTTCCACCCCTGCCGCATCCCGAGCCGCCTTCACCCTCGCCAACCGTTCAATCTGCTTCTTCCGAACCTGCGTATTATCAATACTCAAAATAGCCAAATCCTCCTGCTGTAACGAAGAACGAAAAGCATTAACCCCGATAATGAATTCTTCACCACTATCAATCTTAGCCTGTTTCACCGCTGCCGCTTCCTCGATCCTCATCTTCGGAATCCCCGCCTCAATCGCCTTGGTCATCCCGCCCTCTTTCTCCACCTCGTCGATATACCTTAGGGCTTCCTCAATCATCTGCCCCGTTAAAGCCTCCACCAAATAGCTCCCCCCCATAGGATCCACCACCCCACAAATCCCCGATTCTTGCTGAAGAATAATCTGCGTATTGCGGGCAATTTTGGCCGAGTAATCCGTCGGTAATGCGATCGCCTCGTCCAAAGCGTTAGTATGCAGCGACTGCGTCCCCCCCAAAGCCGAAGAAAGCGCCTCGATCGCCGTACGAGTAATATTATTAAAAGGCTCCTGCTCCGTTAAAGACCACCCCGACGTCTGCGAATGCGTACGCAAAGCCAAAGCCTTAGGATTGCTCGGATTAAAACGAGACAAAAGCTTCGCCCAAACATAACGCGCCGCCCTCATCTTGGCTATCTCCATAAAATGATTCATCCCAATAGCCCAAAAAAAAGACAATCTCGGAGCAAAATCGTCCACTTTCATCCCCGCCTTAATCCCCGTCCTAACATACTCCAACCCATCCGCCAACGTATAAGCCATCTCCAAAACCGGCGTTGCCCCAGCCTCCTGCATATGATACCCCGAAATCGAAATGGAGTTGAATTTAGGAATGAAACGGGATGTATATGAAAAAATATCCGCAATAATCCGCATCGAAGGTTCCGGAGGATAAATGTACGTATTGCGCACCATAAACTCTTTAAGGATATCGTTCTGTATCGTCCCCGAAAGCTTCTCCTGAGAAACCCCTTGCTCTTCCGCCGCCACAATATAAAAAGCCAAAATAGGAAGCACCGCCCCATTCATCGTCATAGACACCGAAATCTCATCCAATGGAATACCGTCAAAAAGAATCTTCATGTCCTCCACCGAATCAATTGCCACCCCAGCCTTCCCCACATCGCCCACAACCCGCTCATGATCGGAATCGTACCCCCTGTGCGTGGCCAAATCAAACGCCACCGAAAGCCCCTTTTGCCCTGCTTCCAAATTCCGCTTATAAAACGCATTGGACTCCTCCGCCGTAGAAAATCCCGCGTACTGACGAATCGTCCAAGGCTTCTGAACATACATCGTAGAATAAGGCCCTCGAAGGTAAGGCGCCTGCCCCGCAATACCCGCCGAAACCACCGCCCCATTCGCATCCGATGAGTCATAAGCCGACTTCATCTCCATTCCGTCCTTAACAAAAAAGTAAGGCTCCCCTTTCTGGAAATCCAAGAAAAAATCCGGTTGACTGTTTTGAATCTTACGGCGCATCGAAAATTAATTTTAACTTTAGTAAAGTTAACGAATTTTATAGTATCCTAAGTATTTTTCCCCCTCCCCTGCCCAAAATTTCCAAACAATCAAACCACAAAACCCAAAATTTTACAACACTTCCGAAAGCAACTTCGGTGTAGCTTCCGTACTGATTTCAGGAAAAAAAGACGCCGTATTAATCGACACGCAATTCACATTGGCCGATGCCGAAACCAGTGCAAAAAAAGAAAAACCCTTTATGGTTTTTTACGGTAACAAAAAAGAAAACCGCAAATAATCATCCTGTCGTGCATCTTAAAAACAGTTTAGCTTCAATGTGGTTAAGTCTATGGCTTTTTACTACTGAAAAATGGATTATCATCCCCTGTTTTATTTCTTTCCGTAAATATTGCATATTATGGTACCGACTAAAATTAATAAAATTCCCAATACTGTAGGTAAGTTTAACTTTTGATCAAATATAATGTATCCTATCAAAGAAAGTATGACTATACCCACCCCCGACCATATGGCATACGAAATTCCTAATGGTATGGAACGAAGTGCTAACGCTAAACAATAGAATGAAATAATGTAACATACAATACTTATTACTGATGAAAACAAATTCCTAAACCCATTTGAAACCTTTAAGAAAGAGGTTGCTATTATTTCAAACACAATAGCCGTAAACAATATAATCCAATTTTTATCAAACATTTCAATAGAGCAAAATAAAAAAGAACTTAAGCGGATCAAAATATTTTTGAAGTTGCAAAAAAACTTCTTACGGGCTTAAACTTAAAACTATTTTCACAAATCACCATAAAAATTAGCCGAGAAATTTTTGAAAAAACTATTTCCCAAGTGTCACGGCCTATGACGCCTAAAACCGTCGTACGCCACATCAATGATGTATTCGGAACAACGTTCAACCCTTGGATGGCCGATGCCCAAACCAACGAAGCCAGAAAAAAATGGCTAAACGCATTGGAAGAAATTTCAAAGCTAAATCCCGAAATTGTCATTTCCGCGCACGCCGACCCTCAGTCAGAATTCATCCTCCGGGCGGTAGAACACATCAAAAACTACATTCTCTTCCACGAAGAAGCCTTAAAAACACATAAAACCTCCAACGAATTGATTCAAGCCATCAAAAACCAATACCCAAACCTGGCCTTTGAATCCGCATTAATCCTCGGAGCCAAAGTAAATACCGGCGAAATGAAATGGTAAAAAAGAAGTTATAAAACCTCCTCCTAATTTTAGATCATCAAGAAAGAGAGGCGGCTTAAATGGCCGTCTTTCTTTTTTCGCTAAAAAAAGCGACTTAATCCAACTTTATTGGGCATTATTAAGCGGCTTTGCAAGCAGTTTATTCTATCCGATGAGCATTAGAATCAACGAATACTTCGACAAAATATGCTTTTCACTCCTGCAAGAATACCCTCACCCCTCTCAAAAAACCGAGTTAAAACAATAGATTAAGAGTATGAAAGATGTTAAGTGATAAGGTAACTTACCGCTATAGAGCTATAAAACAAAAAAGACCTACATTTCTGTAAGTCTTTTTGCTCCTCCTGCTGGGCTCGAACTTTATATTTTTACATTTTGATATTTAATGTCTTTCATTTTTTTCTGAATTAGGGTATGCCTAAAAGTATGCCTTTTAGTCTGAAATTTCTTCTAGAACATTAGATTTTATTTCTTCTAAAGAAGATGAGTTGCTATAGATTACAAGTAAGCTATTAGGTTTCTTTAAAACTAGAAATAGTTGTATTTCTCCTGCATAATATTCATATAAATCATAATTGAGATGTACCTTATAGGTAGCAAGGGAATACTTGCACTTTAGAGTATTTTTAATCTCCTCAATAGCATCTATTCCAATATGAAAGAAAGTCAAGATGACAGCCTCTAGTCTATCCCAGTAGAATATTAATTCAGTTCTATTAGGCTTTTGATTGAGAAACTCCTTTGCTTCTCCTATATACAGATAGCTATCATAGTTAGGTACTCTTTCTATATCTAAAACTTCTAGTTCAAATTCCCAAGTTTCATAGTCTTGTCTTAATACAAAAGGTAAATTAAAATTTTCCATAGATTTTGATATAAAAAAACCACTCTAATTTGAGTGGTTATATTATTTTCTATATTGCCTTTGTAGAATTTATTTTTCATCTTTATGCTCCACTTTTAAGAGTATCAATAAAAAAATAGCCACCACAACATCTATGATGTTCCATAGAGTTCTTCCTAATGCAATTTTTATAAATGGTTGAAATAGTAAAGCCAAACTAATAAAAATAACAAGCAAGGTATGGTTGTTTCTATATTGATAAGCTAACATAGAAAAACATATTAGGGCAATAAATCTTACTAATTGATAATACCCATAGGGCATATCAAATAGACATAAAAGAAGTATTATAACAAGGAATATTTTTAGTACATTCATTTGTGCAACATACATTACCTTAAGTTCAATATAATTTTATTTAATCTAAGCACTGAACTTTATAAATAATTCTTCTTCTACCTGCCCCTATAGCTTGAGTAACTCCCGTGTCAAAAAAATCAGCTTCTTTATATCCCCAAGCTTTACATTTTTCTGATGCATTTTGTTTTGCCTTTTGCATATCAATCTTTACTCTAAAAGCAGCATCATACTCTGTAGCCAAAGTCAATGTACCATCTGATTTACTACCATCTATGATATATAAATCTTTTTTAACAGTACAGCTGGTAAATATAAGTGTTGGAATAACTAATGTTTTAATGATGTTTTTCATAGTAGTCTATTGTTTGATTTATTATTTTTAGTTTTACTTTCAAGAGTCTCTGTAGTAAAAATATTAAGAGTTAAATAAATGGGTTTTATAGTATAAGAGTAACAGGGTTACTACTTATTTTTATTTTGCTTTTTATATTTTAATAATTTCCATAACATAAATAGTAACAATAATATAGTTGATATTATCAAACTATTTTTCACAGCTTCTCCAATTTTTTCATAACTTTTGCTCTGTATAGAAAAAACACTTGTGTTCTGTTGCACATTTGGTTTTGGTAGTACTTCATTTTTGGGATTTTGAAGTTCAATTTTTTGTTTATGCTGTGCTTCTGCTTTTTTATTTTCTGCTTCTATTCTATCAGCTTCAATTTCCTCTTCAAAAATTTTTATAAACTGTAGCTCTTCTTGTGTTAAAGGTTGTGTTTTGGACTTCTTCTGTAAGCTCTCATATGCATTTCTTTTAGTTTTTTTATCAAGAAGATGAGGATTTCGTATTAAATACTCTTCCATTAGATCACCCATCCTAGGGTCATTAAAATTTACATATACTTTTTTTGCCATAATGTTATCTTTTTAGCTGTATTATTTGTTTGAGAAGAATTTTAATGGATAACCTTTTTAAAATCTCTATTCTAAAAGGGATAGAACTTGTTTAATTATTATTTTTTTTATTTTCTCTATTTAAGTAGAGATATACCAATCCTCCCACAATAATGAAACTAGCAATTGCACAGACATAGTTAAAATGAAATTCACTATAGGAATAACTATTAGCAGATGCCCTATCACCATCCCCATAATAATATATGGTCTCTCCCAAAATACAACCCAATAGTGTTGCTACAAATGTTCCAGTGACTGCTGAAAGTACTATGATTTCATCTGATGATAAATTAAGAGAATTAATCTTATTGATAAATTTCATCTGTTTTATCTTTTGAATAAACTTTGAGTAATTTCCATTCATTTTTTTTCCATTTAAAGGTTTATTAGGTGTTAATTGTATTTTATCTTTTGGATTCTCCCCATATTCATTAGCATTTGGTTCCCCTTCACCAAATATTAGCCATAGGGTATAAAATGGAATAAATTGATAAAAACCACTATTCCCTCTGTCATGACATCTTTTGGTATTTTGTGCTATAATAAACCAGAGTAATGGTATATATAATAGAAAGGTAAGAGTTAATAAATAAGTATTTTCTTCACTATCAGCTATATCTTGAATTAGAAATTCTTGATAGGAAGAAATAATTGAAAGCAATATGATGTAGATTATAAAACTAATTCCATACTCAGTTCTTCTAATTCTACCACTAAAAGAAAAAGGATTTTTAAACATAGTTATTAAATTTTATTAGTTGATTTAGTTCTAATTTCCCTCATTTCATGTAGAGTAGAAATTAAATATTGTCATATATGGCATTTAGTTAAGCAAATGTAAGGAGTAGTTTTGACTTGTCAAATAAGTCAAGTTGGAAAAAACTGAAATTCTTAAAAAAATAGGAAAAAAAGTTAAGGAGATGAGAGAATCTAAAGGGTTATCTCAAGTGGAACTAGTAGGTAAAATGCAAGGAGAAATAGACCCTACCAATATTTCTAGAATAGAATCAGGAAGAACCAATCCAACCATCTACACATTATATAGAATTGCAGAAGCCCTAGAAATTAAAATAAGTGATTTGGTAGATATAGAAAACTAATATCTGATATACTACTGTTACTGCTACAATTTGGCTATAATATTATATCTAGGAATATTATTTTTAGCTCAAAATCCCCTTTTTTTAAGTACATACTACACATACACACACATTAAGATTTTATTTTTTTACTAAAATCTCTAAAATTACTACCATAATAGGGAATAGATTGGTGGTTTAATAGAAAATAAATAATGAGTTCTAACTTATAGGTACTTACTTAGAAGTATGTAAAGTTAAAACTCATTACTATTGTAA
Organism: Bergeyella anatis; assembly: GCF_036016955.1. NCBI lineage: Bacteria > Pseudomonadati > Bacteroidota > Flavobacteriia > Flavobacteriales > Weeksellaceae > Bergeyella > Bergeyella anatis. The sequence goes on from NZ_JAYWXI010000015.1 coordinate 38,002, forward strand.
AATCTAAAATGCTTGTTCTAGTTCATATTTACCATTTCTAGAAAAAGAATTTGAATTTGTTTCAAAGTTCTTTTCTATAGCAGGATTAGGAGACTTTTCTGGAACATATACATATCTATGCTCTAGTATTGTTACCTCTCCTGTTTCTCTATTAGTATACTCATAAGGCTCACAAGATTGTCTTTCTACAGAACCTGCCATTTCAGTCCCTATTAAAGCTTTACAAGTTTCTTCATCAAAGGTTGAAGTGATGTAGGCTTTTTTTGCAGTGGCATAATACTGCCCTGTAGTTTGGGATTGTACCATTTCTATACCACCTGAAATTTCTAGTGCAAAAAATTCTCTTCCATCTTCTGCTACTCTTTGTTTGTAATTGATAATTCTTACCATTGTTTTTGATTTTTGAGTTAAACTTTTTGATTTTATAAGTTGTAAGTAAGAATAATTTATTTCTACTGCTATCACCTAGAGAAATACAAAAAAGCATTACCACAACTTACTCTACACATTGAGTGATGTGCAAGAATAAGTGAGAGGGGTTTGGAGAGGTGAGAGATAAAAAATATTAGATAGGTAGATATTCTAGGAATAGAATATTAGTTTTGATGTTTTGTAAACTAATAATTAAAGCTAGATACTAATCTTTTAGAGAAGTAGCTAAACATCTATAATACCCTATGCATTCTATGTAGCTACTATAGATATAGCATTGAAGTATGATTAGACCTAGTTTGTTCCCTTATTTTATCCCCCTGAGAATAAAAGTTCTATTAACATTTTAAGGGTGGGGGTATTTAGATTTCTTAAATAAGGGAGGGGGTGTTTTGTGGGGACATTTACAAGTGTGTGTTTTTTTTATTGATTTTTTTTAGAATATATTTTTTTACATTTGACAGACATAGTTAAATTCAAAGAACTATTGAAAAATAGTCAAATAAGACACTGCAAATACTACTAAAATATATTTAGTAGAAAGATTTAAATAATGATAAGAGTAATATAGTTATATGACTAAAAGAGAGTTGAAAAATTGGTTAAAATATTATAGAGCATCTTTGATAGATGCATCTAGAGGTAATAAGTATTCATATTTAGGAGACCCTATTGTTAGAGATAATTTCAGTATTGAAGAACTATCTCAAGAAGAAACTAAATTAATATGGGATGAAAAAAATATGTATTCCTTTAAATTTGAAGAATATGTAACTGATCTAGACCAATTAGAAACTTTATATGATGAGGAAGAAGAAGGTTTTGAAGTTATCAATCTAGGCAAAGGAGGTAATGAAGTAAATTCTGTTAAATTTAATAAAATAGAAATAGCCCCCATTTTTATTCAAAATTCAAAAGAGCATACAGAATTTGAGGGTAATAATGAAATTCATTATCCCTATTGGATTCCAGCATATTTAAGACAAGATGGCAAACTATTCCCTCCAAAACAGGATGAGACACCAACATTTCTAAGAGAATATTTAAGTCCCAATCCTAAAGATAGTCCCACTATAGCTGAAATGAGTAAACTAGATTCTGAATTATCAAATTTTGAATTTAACAAGAATACATGGAAGCAGTATTGGAAAGATTGTGAGATATATTTTACAAAAGTAACAGATAAAAAATACACTGACTATCAGCAGCACATTGTAAAATTAAGGATATGTAAGTATGAAGATATTAATACCACAAAACATATTCTTTCCCTTTATAATGACCTTATCTTTAAGAATAAGGATTCTAACGCAAGTTACAATGTGCTAGAAAAGTTACTAGATACTGATGTTCCTCAAAAAATAAATGGCAGTAAAGAAATTGAAGATATTCTTATTCCTAATCATTATGGGCATATGGGGGAAGAATTTCCATTGTCTAAATCACAAAGAGAAGCATTTGCTAAATCACAATACAAAAATCACTCTGATATTTTTGCAATTAATGGTCCTCCAGGTACTGGTAAAACAACAATACTACAAAGTTTTATTGCGAATAGTCTAGTTAATGCGGTACTGAATGATGCAGTGCCTCCATTAATTGTGGGTTGTTCCACCAATAATCAAGCTATTACTAATATTTTGGATAGTATGAAGTTAGATAACAAAACTAATGACATACTACAGGAAAGATGGTTACCTGATGTATCTTCATTTGGATTGTACCTTACAGGAACGTCAAAAAGTGCAGAAGAATTAAAAAACTATCAATGTACTACGAGTCCATTTTTTAGTGATGGTTTTGTTTATCAGCTTGATAAAAATTTAGATATTGTAAAATATGAGAACTACATTATTAGTAAATTCTTGGAATATGTAAAAGAACAAAAACTCAACTATGATTTCTCGCAAGAAACCACTATTGATAAAGTAAAATCCTATTTAAAGTACCTTATAGATAATTGTAAAAAAGATATAGACAATTATGTAGATGTAGCACTTTTGAAATATACCATTCCAAGTTTTCTAAAATCATATCATTTTGAAAATGAAAATGATGTAATACAATCAATTGAAAACACAAAGCAGAATATTGGAAGAGCAAAACAACTTATTAGTTCCCTAGAAAGGTATAAAGTGCTTCTAGAAGAAAAGTATAAGAGCTTCCCATTTTATATAAAATATTTTCCTTTTTCTAGTTTCAAAAAGATTAAAGAAAATGCTTTTAAATTAGTGCTTCAAGAGCATTTGGATTTATATGCTACATCAACAAAATTTCATCATTATTTTGAAATTCAATCTACTACAGATGAGTTGATTTTAAATACACAAAAACAGCTTAAACAACTAAAAGATAAACTTTCGCAATTAGAAAAAATAATAGAAGAGTGTAGAATAAGACATCAAAAATATGCTCATAAACTACAATTATGGAATATTGAATATCAATACAAATGGAATAATTTAATAGAAAAAACTAAAGAAGAGTATCAAAACCTAAATGTAATTGAAGATATAGCTGTAAAATTAGATATTTCTTTAAGACATAAATTATTTTGGCTTTGTGTCCATTACAGAGAAGCAGAGTTTATAAAAGAACAGTTTGATAAAGAAACTAGCAAGTATGAAAGAAGTGCAAAACAATATAGAATAAGGCTTGAGAGATTAGCCAAAATAACCCCTCTTTTTATCTCTACTTTTCACACTTTACCAAAGTATTGTTCATACTATTCCCATTCAGAAGGAAATGTATTTTACAGCAACCTTTTTGATTTTATGATTGTAGATGAGGCAGGGCAAGTTTCTCCTGAAGTAGCAGTTCCTTCCTTTGTGTTTACAAAAAAGCTACTTACTGTGGGAGATATTCACCAAATTGAGCCTATTTGGGGTGTTTCAGAATCTGTAGATTATAAAAATGCTGAAAAATATGATATAATAGATAAAGAAGAATATTTTAAATTTCTCAAAGATTATGGCTATTTAGCTTCTAGTGGTAGTGTAATGAAATTATCATTATATAAATCCCATTTCACATATCAATCTAATAATGGAGAGGTTAAAGATGGTGTATTACTTAGAGAACACAGAAGATGTTTAGACCCAATTATACACTATTCTAATAAGTATGTATATCAAAATAGTTTAATTCTCAAAGGAGGAAAAAATCATACAAAAGCTCATAATCTTCCTAGTGTAGGCTATTTACATATTAATGGATTTTGTGAAAAATACCATTCAAGCAGTAGAAATATTGCAGAAGCTAATACCATTATTCAGTGGCTAAAAGATCAAAAAGAAACCTTAGAAAAAGCATATGATAAACCTTTACAGGATATTGTAGCTATAGTTACACCCTATTCAGCACAAAAAGACTACTTAAAAAGTCTAGTCAAAATCAACTTTTCTCAGGAACTCTCAGAATCTATGACTGTAGGTACTGTGCATGCTTTGCAAGGAGCAGAAAGACCAATTATCTTGTTTTCTCCAACCAATTCAGATCCTAAAAAGTCTTTGTTTATGAATTATGGCGGAAAAAGTAATATGCTAAATGTTGCAGTTACTAGAGCTAAACATTCTTTTTTAGTATTTGGTAATATGGTTATTTTTAAACAAGGTCAAAATACTCCTTCATCCAATTTAGCAGAGCTTTTATATACCTATTCAGATAATGATTTAGATGATACTTTTATTTTTTCAAAAAACACTTTATTCACTGATGATAAAGATAGAGTACATCATTTAACTACATTAGATGAACATAGAAATGCCTTAAAGAAATGCTTTAAAATTGCAACATCTGAGATTATTATTAGTTCTCCTTTTATTTCTATAAATGCTATTAATGATGATGGTGTTTCAGAACTTATTAAAGAGGCTATTAATAAAGATATTAAAGTAACTATACTCACAGATGAAAATCTGGACATGAAAGATGGAAAGCTAAAACCACATTCACTAAAGGGCAGAAAATTATTAGAAGAATCTGGAGCAAAATTGATTACATACAAAGGAATCCACAATAAGACTATTTGTGTAGATGACAAATTACTTATAGAAGGCTCTTTTAATTGGCTTTCTGCCTCTAGAAATGTAGAGAGTGAGTTTGCAAGAAAGGAGATATCATTGGTTCTACAAGGTGCTAATGTGCCTTCTAAAGTAGATAGAATAAAAGAAATGTTTAATTTGTAATAGACTTATGAATAAAGACTGGCTCATATTAGTTAAAAAATTTGATGTTGAAAGTGCTAGAATAAAGTTTGAAAATATTTGTGAGAGTCTTTTCAAAAGAATATATCCTAATAAAACAGTTAGGACAGTAAAAGTGAGTCAAGGAGATGGAGGAATTGATGTGTTTATTGGAGAAATAGGTATAGAACCAATAGATGTAATACAATGCAAGTTTTTTGTTGATGGAATAGATGAATCACAAAAGTCACAAATAAGAAATTCTTTCAAAACTGTAATTGAATCTGAAGAATATGAAGCAAAGAGTTGGACTTTATGCATTGTAAATACCCTTGATTTACAACAAAATAAGTGGTGGAGTTCTTGGAAAAGTAAAGTAGAAGTTAAATACAATCTATCTGATCAGTTTATAAAACTAAAAGATGGAAATGAACTAGTAGATTTACTAAAACAGTATAACTTATATAATAATGCTTTTGAGTTTGAAGACAGTATAAAGATAAATGAAATACACCAAGAAATTGTTAAAAGAAATTCTGTTCCTGATTTAGATATAAAAACCATATTAAAAAACTCTTCCTATGCACTATTAAAACAGGTTAGAAATTATATTGAAAATAAGACAAACACTCACATACAAAGAGCTGAAACAGAAGTAGTATATAATTGGATAAAAACTGATTTACCTGTCAATAAAAAAAATGTTTTGGTTTTAAAAGGAGAAAAAGGAGTTGGAAAGTCTGCAATTTTAAAAGATCTATATGAAAAATTAGATAAGGAAAACTATACAGTATTAGGTATTAAGGCAGATAAATTCTATTGTAAATCTATTTCTGAACTAGAAAGTAAGCTATTTGATAACCAGATAACTTTTGACAAAGTAATTAAAAGCCTACAAGAAAAGGAAGATAAAATAGTTGTACTAATAGACCAAATAGATGCTATGTCTCTTAGTTTATCATCTAGTAGAGAGTTTATAGAAACTTATATCAGGTTAATTTCTTCATTACAAGACAACAAGAACATAAGGATAATTCTATCATCTAGGTCTTATGATTTAAAATATGATGCAGAGTTAAGCATTTATAATTCTGATATTTATAAAACAATTACAGTAAATCTACTATCCATTGAGGATGTTAAGAAAACTCTTTCAGAGTTTAAAATAAACTGTGCTTCTACTAAGGTTTTAGAATTATTAAGAACTCCTAACCATTTGGATATCTACTGTAGAATATTTGAAAAAGGCACTAAAAAAGATATTGATACTATTTCAACATTAAAGGAATTATATGACCAACTTTGGAAGACATACATCTCTCCTAAAAGAGATTTAAATCTTAAAAACCTTATTTATACATTATCACAAAGAATGTATAATGAACAGAGAATTTCTGTAGGAAATATATATGAAGATGATTATTACTTAGAAGTACAATATCTAAGTTCTCATAACTTACTAGTTGAGTATAATAAAGAAATACAGTTCTTCCATCAAACCTTTTATGAATATTGCTTTGCTAAACAGTTTGTAGAAAATAAAGAAAATCTAGAGAATTACATTTTAGAAAATGAGCAAAGTTTATATGTGAGGTCTGTTATAAAAATGGTTTTGGAATATTTAAGAGAATATGATATAACTAGCTATCATATCACTATCAAAAATATCATAAACTCTAACAACTATAGATTTCATGTAAAATCTTTAATTATAGGTGAATTAGGTCTAATAAAAAATCCTAGTATAGTAGAAAAGGAAATAGTAGCTAATACCATTTTGAAGAATGAAGATTATGAAGATGTATTTGTTAGCTCCATATTTTCAGAAGCATGGGTTCAATTTTTTATTTCAACAGATATTCCTAAAGAATATTTTTTTATTCAGAATATAGATCAAGATGAAGAGAGCTTTAATCTTATAAAAGAAAAAAGATTCAATTACAATTGGCAGTTATTCAGAAATAATATGAATGAGTGTCCTCTTTTAATTCTTGAGTATTTAGATAAATTAGATTTTGAAAATAAGACCAATTTTATTGCTAGCTTAATCACATGTATTGATAATTGGACTAATCCCAATCTATTATTGTACTTTGAAAAATATATACCTTTCAAAAAAGAATCTAAAGAAAAAATGGACAATCTTTGGTTTTATGAAACTCTAAAAAAAATCTTCCCAGCAAATAAAGAGTATGGTTATGAAAAAATAGCTCAACCTATTCTATATTTATATAAAGACTATAAACTTGATTATACATTTGAACATTCTTTAAATAGTACAATTAAAGACTTTAATAAAATTTCTCCAAAAGAAACTTTTGAATTTCTCTTTAATCTCTATTATCAAATTTCAGAAAAAACCAAAGTTCCCTATTTCAACTATGAAAATATACCTTCTCCTCTATATAAAAGTTCAAGGTTATCAGATTCTACAAGGTCTTCCATATCACATGGAGAAAAAGATCTTAAGCATTATTTATATGAATTTATAGAAGGTAGTAACACTAAGTATATTACTAAGTTTTATGATGATTATAAGGATACTGATAATGTATCTATTCTTAAATTACTAGTAAAAGGACTAAATAATAATCCTAAAGTACATAAAGATAGAGCAATTGAATTAATAGAAATACTAAGCACAAAAAATGTATTTGCAGGAAATGATGATCATTTTCAACTTTACTTGAGAAAACTAATTAGTAATGTCTATGAATATCTTGATGATAATCAAACAAAATTTATTGAATCTGTTGTATTGAATATGTACGTCTTCAAACTAAATTGGACATTTTATAATAAATGTTTAAGGAGTATTTCAGGTTATAAACTTAATAATTTCTGTTGAAAATACAACTGTCTTCTTTTTCGGATTG
>NZ_JAYWXI010000141.1:0-433 GCF_036016955.1 Bergeyella anatis
CTTGATACAAATTTCCGATACCGCTTCTAATAAACGCCCGGCAATCATTTTGTAAATGAGGGCTTCTTTCTTAGGGAGTTCGGTCGGTATTTTGTCAGTAATGAGCAGTCCGTGATGGTCGGTTACTTTAACATCATTGACGATACGCTTGGTAAGAGAGGAGCGTCTGAGTTGTTGTGCATATTTTGCATAGTTCTCATAATGCTCTAATTGCTGAATCAATAAAGGAATTTCTGCCCATACATCTTCCGAAATGTATTTACTTCCTGTCCGAGGATAAGTGATGTATTTCTTTTCATACAAACTTTGAGCAATGTTTAAAGTTTCGTCTGCCGAAAAACTATATTTTTTATTTGCCTCTTTTTGAAGTGCAGTTAAATCATAGAGTAAAGGCGGTTGCTCTTTTACCGTTTTCTTTTCTACGGAAAGCACT
>NZ_JAYWXI010000142.1:0-432 GCF_036016955.1 Bergeyella anatis
CTTATCAGGTTCAAGCGTAACAAGTTTTCTATCCCAAATGACGGTGTCATTTTGTAGGCTATTTAATAAGATAGTTCTTAAGTCATTTCTGTTTATTTCAGGATTGTCAAACCGATTTTCGGGCTTTACATTTTTTGTGGTTAAAATATTACCCTTTTCATCAGCAATATTTACACCCATTGGTAAAGCTAAGTCATAATAAGTTTGTAACAATCCCGCTCTTTTCATTGCTTCCTGTCCCGAATCCCTGTGCAGGTCAAGTGTTCCACCAAAAATCCTGGCATCTCGGTCTTTGTCTCTCTCGTAAACTGTAGCGTCCACGCCGTTTTGCTGTAATAATTTTGCCATAGTCAGTCCAACGGGTCCACCACCAATTATTGCAACGTTCTTATCACTAAGTAAATTCATTTGTTTGTCTGTATCTATTCGCAT
>NZ_JAYWXI010000143.1:0-429 GCF_036016955.1 Bergeyella anatis
TCTTTCTCATACTTCTATTATTTTTACAAATTCCTTAATAAAGTCGTCCAAATGACAACCACTCATTAGTCGTTCGTCTGCGGGCATCAAAGTAGAACGAAATACATACTTTTGATTACCGCTTCCATCTTTGCGGAAGCGTTTACTATCTGATATATAGCTCTCCATCATCGTCAGTTGGAGTTCTGCGATGACATTTTCGTAAATTCTATACAATGGCGATTTTTCTCGCCCATCGACTTGGTTCCAAAACAGATGGACTGACTTTATTTCGCTATCCATATTTTTAGCAATGATGTTGGAAAGCACCTCTGTAAAACTGAGGGTACTTTCAATGACCACCCTATCGGCAGTGATGGGTGCGAAAATATGGTTGATATGGGATAGAACGGTCAAAATCCCTGCGGTATTAACCGTTCCTGGCATATC
>NZ_JAYWXI010000144.1:0-427 GCF_036016955.1 Bergeyella anatis
GAAAGCTTATACCTATAACAAAAGACGATTCAAATGATTCTGAACCGTCTTCGTATAGTATTGAAATGTATTGAATTATTCCTCTTCCTTCTCAACCAAATGTTGTAAATCCGGGTCATTAGCAATTCTCTCCATTTCACTTTCTACAAGGGTTACAATATCGGCTTTGATTTGCTTGTAATTCGCTTCTACTTGTTGTTTCATTTCTTCATCACTAAAGGATAAAATGTTAGGTATTTTTTTGTAGGCTTTAGTTTCTTTGGCTACCTTTTCATTATCTACTACAATTTGAGCGTGGAATATCTTTTGGTCGATGCGCTGGTCGAAGTTATCCGATACTGAACCCACAAACATTCCTTGTGTAAGGTTCGATATTTTACTCGGTGGTATCAAACTATCCATTTGTGTACTAATCGAAGTCGATTTA
>NZ_JAYWXI010000145.1:0-427 GCF_036016955.1 Bergeyella anatis
CTTGAAGTTCTGGGTGCCTCCCGCATCGTTCTGGAGCGGCAAAATCTGCTCGTAAGCCGAATAACTGCCGTTGGTCGGGTTGGCATTGGTGTAAGGGATTTTCACCTCAAACTCGTAACCGTCTGGAATACCCGTGGCTGGCGAATGGTACTTTTGACCATTGTAGTTTAAAGCCACAATCAACTGGTCTTTTACTGGACCCAAAGTCGCCGTGGCGGCACTGATGTTAAAATTAGTAGTTAGGGTCGCAAACGGTGCCGAACTAAAGGTCGCCGTGGCAGTACCGGGAGCTGTTGGCGTCCCCGTTACTGGATACGTCAGCGTAAGCGACTGGTTGGCGGGGAGGGTTACGCTGCTGTTGCTACTCCCATTGATGCCCAAACCGTTGGAAATGCTGATGGCATTGCTCAAATCCAAGTTATTGAGG
>NZ_JAYWXI010000146.1:0-424 GCF_036016955.1 Bergeyella anatis
ATTGGCATTTACAGGACTTCTACTTTCATAATAAACATTACCTACATCTAACCCCAAGTTATTATCAGAAATTTGTATCCACGCCGTTGCAGAACCACTATCTGCATTTCCTCCATTATTGGGATCGTTATTTTGCGCATAAAACCATCTGGAAACTACAGTATACCAACCAGTCTTAGGGACAGTATAGGGACCATAGCTTATATCGTATGTAGGGTCAAGTTCGTAAGGCACTCCATCAGCACTCCATCTGGCATCAGAGACAGCATAGTTAGGGGCTTTTAGAGCCGTGCTTGTCCAAGTAGCTTTACCTTCGGCATCACTCGTTAAAACTTTTCCTGCGCCTTGGGAACCGTCCGAAAGCTTAAACCCTCCGCCTATGGTCGAACTGGCAACCTCCAACTTTGCAGTTGGAGAGGCGGTG
>NZ_JAYWXI010000147.1:0-422 GCF_036016955.1 Bergeyella anatis
CATACCTAAATCGGTATTGATTATAGAGGAATTACATACCTTACTAAGTAGCCATTCTGATTCTGGTGTAGCAAATCTATTAAAAGGAGAGTTGGCAAAGGGGTTACGAGTAATTGCCACATCGAATATTGCGGAGTATACTAAGAAGATTGAAAAAGAAGCCTCCTTAGCAGGAATGTTTGAGCTTATAAATATCGAAGAGATTGATGAGGACATACAATTTCGGATTTTGAAAGAAGTAATGCAAGTTTATGAAAATCATCACAATATTAAAGCCGAAGATGATGTTTTATGGGGAGCAATACGCCTTTCAAAAAGATATATGAAGGAAAAGAGCCTTCCTGCATCGGCATTAGACTTAATTGACCATACGATGTCTGTTGCTAAAAGTTCTGGCGAGATTTTTCTGAAAGAAAAGCAGA
>NZ_JAYWXI010000148.1:0-421 GCF_036016955.1 Bergeyella anatis
TAAATCTACATAAGTGATGGGCGAAGGAAATATCAAATGCGTGGTTTTGTCATAAGCTACTTCTAAAAAATAAGGTTCAATTTTGCCGGGCGTTTTAGATGTAGATACTTTTGTTTCTGGTATTGTATCATTTGCGTAGTAAATACTGTCCGTTTCAGAAGTTGGCGTTTCTGTTTGTGCATAGACATTCCCGATTGTAAGGAATAAGGTTGCGATTAGAAATGGGTGTAAAGATTTCATTTGTATATATTTAAAAGTTAAAAAAAATTAAGGTTTTGATACTAATAAGACTTGATACCCAGCTTTGACTTTGATTTTAGGGTGGGCTATCTTTTTGGAGATGTAGGAACTGGTACCTTGAAGCAGCCCTTTCCCTGCCTCGGATAATATTTGGTCTTTGGCAGAGGAACTAAAAGTGTAA
>NZ_JAYWXI010000149.1:0-418 GCF_036016955.1 Bergeyella anatis
AGGTTTAGACCTTAGAAAAGCGGTAGCCGACACCAAGGTAGAAATCCTCGGCGAGCAATCCAGCCCAATGAGCGTGTTCAGCATTACCGATAAAGCCACAGGCAAAGCAGATGGCACGCTTACCAAAGGTAAAAATGCCGAAATCAAAGGCACTTACATTAAAATAGAGGGAGACAATCCTAAGAACGGCATTGTTTTCAAAAACCTAGACAACCAAAACGAGGTAAAACTCTCAGCCGAGCATATTGTGCTTAACGAGCCGTCAAGGGTACTCATACTGGTTCCTTCAGATTTAGAAGCAGGGAATTATGAGCTAAGTATTACTACGCAGAGAAGTAGCGGTAATGCTCTGCTTAAAGACCCGAGAACGGAGACGTTATCCACGCCTGTAGTGATCGGGTAACCGTCTTATTCAACC
>NZ_JAYWXI010000150.1:0-418 GCF_036016955.1 Bergeyella anatis
AAGAAATTAAAAAAGCGTTTAAAGATAAATATAAACCAATATTTTAAGTTATGGAAAAGATGATTATTATCCTGTTGTTTATCATCATATTCTTTCTATTATGGGAAAGAAATTTTTTAAAACCCAAAAGTAAAAATTCTACTCCCAAAAGTAGCAATCCCCTAAAGTCCAAAGAGAAAGAGCCTTATACTGTAATAGGTAAGAGTAAATTTATTGCTCCCAAAGTTGATGAATCAGTACGAAAAACTGAGGAGTCATTACCCTCAAACCAAGAATCAATAAAGGCACAACCAGAGCTCAAAAAAACCTCTATTCCTGCACAAATTCCTGATGAGGATTTAGAAGCGATATTCAGTAAAGAACTCAATGAAGACGAGGAAGAGGACCTCCGAGCGATGCGTACTCCCGAAGAGGACGA
>NZ_JAYWXI010000016.1:0-40786 GCF_036016955.1 Bergeyella anatis
TTACTCGAAAGCAAATGTGAGAAAAATTTTCATTTAACCCAAGGGAAGTTTCGACTTCCCTTTTTTATTTGCTCTCTCTAAAAAGTTACCTTTGTGAGTTGAATGTGCCTAATGTTTTTCCCGCCTGCAAAAATAACAATAAAAAAATAGGCCGCCCCACCAAAGAGACGGCACAACAAAATCATAAAAAACACCCCCTAAAGCCCCCAAAAAGTCCACTCCAAACCATTAAATACACACCACAAACGAAGAGCCTTATCATAAACCATTGTCCCCGGCTCCGGCTCACGAATCGAAAGCCAAGGTTTAGACTCTCTAGGCAGCACCAATGCTTTCCCCGGAGCATTGAGAGCCAAAACAGCTTGAGGCACATTAAGAGGCTCTCCAATGATTACGTCGCCACCGTTCATCGGCTCACTTTCTAAAAGTTCAGCCTCCTCCAACTCCCCAACCGTCCCTTCTCTCAGAGAAAGATCCTCCCAAGACTCACCATTGTACCACAACACTTTCTTGTGCTCTAAACTATACCCCAAAGTCCCCGCTGAATGCTCCACCACGTCCAACTTTACCAACCAAGGCAAAATAACTCCCTTGCCTGTGTCTTCAGGAAAATCTACAACAGCCGAACCTTCCACCTCAAGTTTCCCTCCAAACGCAACCTGAGCAGAAAAAAAATCAACAAATAATATTCCTAGTACTATCCAAAATCGATTCATCGCTTTTCTTATTAAAAATTTACCGGTATAGCCTTTTGACGGATGCACCCCCATTGCATCCCATCATACATCTTAATGCATTTCTCATTTTCATCATAAATCAACATCCCTTCAACAGGCTCTTTAATATAGTCCTTGATAGCTTCCCCAAAAGGAACCTTCCCAATATAAACTCCTTTTTCTTTCGACTCCAAAACCAAGATACCATTCTTTTTACGCATCAAACCATCTTTTCTCGTTAAAGAGGAAATAAGGACATCGCTATTCTTTGCTTCCCCAACCGAGCCAGGTTTATGACAATCTCCTCTGTAAAGTGTAAATCGTTGCTCCTGTCTCGTCTGATTTCCAAAGCTATCCGAAGCCTCCCATACAACCGTATTGTCTCCATTATTAGGTTGCCAGCCTTCCAGCGTCTTCAAATCAACCTTCGCCCCATTGAGCTCCACAACTTTCAGAAAAACTACTCCACTATTGTCCGCAACAGATCCTAAATCCGCTCTTCCCTTATCCCATTTCCCAACCAAAACATCATAAGACCCATCGGAAATACGGTATTGACAATAATCCGTCTCAATAGTCTTGTCTTCAATATTAAAAACAGGAGGAACAATATCCGCATTAGAAAGAATATACACCGGATCATGAGTGTATAAATGATACCCGTCCGACCTATCTGCCACAATATATGGAGAACCATCCACCTCCGGATTCCCATTATATTTATACCACATCCCCGTCGAAGAATATCCCGGATAAACACTATGAGAAGAATTCACATCAAAATTTCCTACAGCAATGACATGAACTTTACTCTCTGCATCATACAACGACATCGTCCTATGCCAGTCGTAAGGCACCGAATTATTCCTAAAATCAAAGGCATCATACAACCGATAACGGTTTCTAAACTTAAATACCGTTGAATAGAGTCGATATAACTCCATCCTTTCCGGACTGTTATCATAACCCAACTCCCAAGCTGATGCTTTTTTTCCCGTTCTTCCGTTTTCATTTATGGAAATATCATAGCCCAATTCCCCAAACTGCCACACCATCCTCGGCCCAGGCAAAAATAGATTAAACGCAGCCACAAGCTTAAGCCGATTGGAAAAATACCGCAGCGTTCCATCGTTATTAACCCCATAGTTCTTCACCTTATAACCAATGCGTTCCTCATCATGGCTCTCCATATAACTCATGTAATTGGCATAAGTAAAGCCCCTATACGAAAAATAACTGGAATTAAAACTCCGCGGCAAACTTCCTTCCGCCATATGCACCCAATCGTCCTGAGGCCCCGCACCCGACCACATCAAAATACCGTAATCTCCCAACACCTTATCTTCCTCATCCTGTGCCAAATGCTCAAAAATAGCATAGGTTCCAGGATGTTTGGCCCACATTTCATCCACCATCCTCTTAAGAATATTCACTCGGCACGCATCGTACGAACTCGCCCAAGGATCCATCGGATCTGGCGGGGATTGAGTAAACCCTTTCGTAAAATCAAAACGAAACCCATCAAATTTAAACTCCCTAATCCAATAATCCAGTATATCATCAACCAATGCCTTGGTATGATTGCTCGCATGATTAAAATCAGCCCCCCAATGCCCCGCTCCATCATACACCGCCTTATGTTCCGAGTTAAACCATGGATTATCTATCGCCGGTCGATTATTGACCGCATCCCAATACATCATCGCATGCGGATTAGAATAAAACGCATGATTAAGAACCATATCATTCACCACCGCTATCCCTCTCTTGTGCGCCTCATCGATAAATTTCTTCAAATCATTAGCCGTGCCGTACGCCTTGTCCAAAGCAAAATAATAATTAGGATTATATCCCCAGCTATCATTTCCCTCAAACTCCGAAACCGGCATCACATGAATAGTATTGATCCCCATCGCTTTAAGATAATCCAATTTCTCGGTAGCGGCCCTATAGGTTCCTTCCGGCGTAAAATCCCTAAAATGCAACTCATAAACATTGAGATTATTCCCTGATATTGTCCTTTTGAATTCAGGAATCGCCCATTCGTAAACCTCTTGTTTTAAATCCAAAACCGTGGCACGACCTTGCGTCTTACCCAAAGGATAGGCTATAAGATTAGGATAAACTGATGAATCGATATACCTATCATCCGGATCCGACACCCTACGCCCATAAGGATCTCCAATACGAACCGATCCATCAATAAAATACTGATAAACATATTCATCCCGAATGGGCAGACTAAAATCCCGTGTAGGTTCAAGCGTAATCCACCAATAATCGCCATCCCTTTTCATCTGATATTCGTCCCTTATTTGCCAATCGTTAAAGTCCCCCAACACAAATACCACTTTTTTTTCTTCCGTAGTGGAAGAGTAAAAACCTCCTCCACATCCCGTAAAATCATAGGACGTTGTAGTAGGCGTATGGAGAACCAACGTCACCTGACCTTCATTTGGAAAATTATAGTTAGCCCCATTTTTCGCACCCTTTGGCATGGCCTGAATTACAGAAGCCCCGTAAGGTTTTACTTTAAACATTTTATACTTTTCCTCTCCATTGTAAGATGCACTTAGTTTAAAGTAACGCATAGCCAAACCGGAAATACTATAGGCATACTGATAAACTTCCGAAATCTCTGAAGAATGGACTATTTCGTGTTGATTCCCCAGCGTATCCAGCTCAAAAAGAGTCCAATTTACACGCTCATTCGATACCGCACGAACAGAAAGGGTTTCCTCCATAGGAGCAACATACGGATCCACACTAGGAGATTCCAACAGGAAATAAAACCCCGGATTAACATTCACATGGTAATTGTTTCCATTTTGATCCTCTCGCAGAACGCCATCACTACTCCTGAAAAGAAAATTTATAGCAAAAACATCATCATTACTCGATAGCCCATAATAGCCATCTGTATTAGAAATCACAATCTCCCACTGATCGCCTCCTATTTTTTCCATTTTTCCAACGCCATCCTCCTCCCCCCAGTTTCCCACTACATTGGAAAAACCCTTACTTTCCGGATAGTCCACACCAACGCCAGAATGGAAATAAACCGCATCCAGACCCGACAGCGATGTACCCGAAGCATCCAGCGTAATCGTTATAGGCTCATTCCTTGAAGGATAATTTGGAGAAACAGTCACCCTTCCATTCAGCACCAACCTATCCGTCACTTTAAAAGTTGCCCTATAATAAAGCCCAGAACGATCGTCCTTTTTCAAACCTTCATTAGAATCCGCATCAAAATAAATATCTATAACATAATCCCCCACAGAAAGCCCATCCAAAAGACTAACCGAAACCTGATCATTTTTCCATAATTGATTATTGGGATTCCCATCCACATTATTACTATTCCATTGCAAAGTAATACTTTGAAACCCCGAAGCTTCTTCTCCCTTCCTATAAGTACGGTAGTAAAGATTCGCTCCAAAAACATCCCCAGATCCATCCTTCCAAGTCTTTACTTCTCCTCCTTTGAGCTTTAAAACACTCGCAGATGAAAACTCACCTAAATAAACTTCATTAAAATCCGGATTAGAAGTGGATGCCATGGCATCATAGGTCTGAACCCCACTACCGGATTCCAAAAAAACATAAGTCTGATAAATCCCCGTACCCGCTCGAAACCCTATAAAACAAAAGAAAAATACTACAAAAAATAGAATTCTGTTCATAGCTAAAAAATAAGAACATCAAAAATAATATCCCTTCCCAAATCAGCCAAATTAAACCTCATGAGAATATTCAGATTTGCTTGTTACTTTCAACGTCTTCTCAATAACCTTAACATCAAAAAAAACTACATTAAAAACAAAAAACCAAATTTAAAGTGCCTATTTCCCCCTTTCATCCAAAAAAACAACATGATATTTATCAACAAAAGAGCATCAATCAAAAACAAACCAAAATACTAATTACCAAACAATTACACAAATAATATCCATTTTTAAAAACCTATCCAACTAATTATCAACACCTTTTAAAAACAGAAAAACCGCATCAAATTCCTTAAATTTGCAAAAAATCATGAAAATGCATTATAAAAACTATTTTCTAATAGCAGGCCTTTGCACCGCTATGCTTTTCAAGTCCCAACAAGCTCAACCAGAGCTCTACGACCCTTACACACCAGAATATTTTTTGGTAAGTAAGGAAGATCCTGCATGGTTAAAACTTATTGTGGACAACCCAAGGGGTGTAAACTTCTTTGAGATGGAGAAAAAGTTTGGCGAGTGGTTAGAGAGCGACCCCGATGCCAGAAGAAAAACCCCAGAGAAAAAACCAGCCGTAAACTTCTACCGAAGATGGCAAAAAGCATACAGACCTTTTGTAAATGGCAATGGAGAAATTGTGCTTCCTACCAAAAAAGATTATTTTGCCCGATTAGACCAGCAAAACCAAAGAAGCAACCAGCTAATGGCTAAAAACCAGCAAGGTTTAGCCCTATTGGGAGCTAATTCTACTTCTGCAAATACAAAAAAATGGCGTAATATAGGACCGTTTACAACCTCCAGAAACACACCAAACCCCGATCCAAACGGGAATTATTATGTAGAATCTTATGACTCTCACGCCAATGTATTTAGGATAGATGTCTTTAAAAAAGACGCTAACATATTATACTCGGGAGCAGAAACCGGAGCGGTATTCAAAACCACAGATAAGGGGCAAAATTGGACGGCCTGTGCCCCCGATTACAACTTTGGTGAGAATATAACCGCTATCAGAATAGATCCCAACAACGCTAATACGGTATGGGTAGGCTCTACCTCAGGACTATTTGTAAGTAAAGATGGCGGTAATACTTTTAGCCGAATAACAGAAATTACCACTACCGTAAATAGCATAAGAGTAAGCGATGACAGCAAAATAATTACTGTTGCTACAGGAGAACAACATAAATTTGGAGGAAGTAACATCAACAGACAAAAAGATGGTTTTTACATTTCGGAAAACGGAGGTTCTACTTTCCGTAAAGTAATAAATGGTATCTTCTACGACCACGAACTAAAACCTAAAGACTCTAAAGTAGTCTATCTACTCGGACGAAAAAATTTCAGTTGGTATTCCACCCTCCACATCTCCTACGATGGTGGAAAAACCTTTAAGAAAGAAATAACCGTAATACCTTCCGCCAGAATAGGTCGTTTGGCTGTAAGCGATGCCCCAAACGGGGAAAGCTACCTCTATGCCTTGGTGAATGTGGAAAAATCGGGCTATGCTTACGGGCAACCTCATATTCTACAGAGTAAAGACAGCGGACTCAATTGGACCGACAAAACCACTATAACCAGTAATGTAAATGAACGCCAAAACACCTTTTGCTATGCAATCGACGGCAAAAACGGCGGACAGGGGTATTATGATATGATGATAGGCGTTTCGGGAAATAACCCTGAACACGTGATTTTTGGACTTTGTAGTGCCTACCGTTCATTAGAAGGAGGTTCTGGCGGTTATTGGGATAATACCATAGGAGGTTACTGCAATGGAAACTTTTCTATACACCCCGATATGCAGGACATCGCTATCGCAGGCGACGAAGTTTGGATTGCCAACGATGGAGGTATTAAATATTCTCCTAATTTCTTCAAGAATGAGAATGGAAAAATCACAGGAGAAAACCGTGTTAAAGGCATCTATGCCAGCGATTATTATGGGTTTGGACAAGGCTGGAACGAAGATGTGATGGCGGGCGGAAGATGGCACAACGGCGATGCAGTAATGATGAAAAGCTATGGGGAAGGCAAAGCCGTCTATGTAGGCGGCGTAGAACAAGCTACGGGCTATGTCATGCTAAGCAACCCTAAAAAAGTGTATTTTTCTGATGCCGGAATGTTCATTATGCCTGATAGGATTGATGGTAATGTAACCAGTCCTCCTTTTATTTCTGTTTTTAACAAACAGCCTTACGAAACGCTAAAATCTAATGGTTTCTTCGGAACGGATCCTCGTTATGCTCAAAGAATTTTGTATCACCCAAAAGAAAGATCAGGTGGTCCTACTATGCAAATTTGGGAAACCCCTGACGAAGGGCAGACTTTCAACTTATTATTTGATGCCAAAGATCAAATTTCTAATGTAGAATTTGCCCGTTCCAACCCTAATGTGATTTACGCTTGTGGGTGGTATTTTATCTACAAATCGGTTAATAACGGAAAAACTTGGGAAGAACTTAAAATTCCAGATGAATGGGGTGGCCCTATTCCTATCATTGCCGTAGATCCTAAAGATGAGAATAAAATATGGCTAACTCAACCTTTCAAGTCCGGTGGAGTAATATGCAGCACAGACGGAGGAAAAACTTGGCAGAATGTTTTAGAAAACAATTCTACAATGAAAAATATAGCCTTCCGATGGATAGTATTGGCAGGTGATGAACACAATGGAGTCTATTTAGGTACCGAAAATGGCTCTTATGTTTACTATAAAGATGACACTATGACGGAATGGATTGATTATTCCAATGGTTTACCTCCTGCAGCAAGGCTTACCCGCTTAGTACCTTTCTTTAAAGAAGGAAAACTAAGAGCAGCTACTAATCATGGGATATGGGAAATCCCTCTATACAGGGATAAATTTAAACCTATTGCGCAACCATTAGCCACCAACATCAGTGAAGCAAGATTGCCTAATGCCAATATGACTGTAGAATTTGAATCTTATTCCATTGTGAACCAAAATGGAGCTACTTGGGAATGGTCATTTAATCCTCAACCTCATTATGTGAGTGATAAAAATGCCAGAAACCCTAAAGTGATTTTCAAATATAACGGCGAGTATGATGTTACCCTAAAAGTAACCACTCCTGAAGGCACACACAGCAAAACCATCGAAAAAATGATTGTGGTAAACAATGGAGTTCTTGGGACTAACGAAACGCAAGAAGCAAGCAACCCTAAGAAAATCACAGTGTATCCTACCTTATTGAACCAAGGTGAGGCGCTTCGCGTTAAATTGGGCGAACCGAGAGAGAAAGCCCAATTCAAGATTTACAGTGCCAACGGTGCTTTGGTTAAAACGGTGGAAATAGATGCCAACGCTTCCAAGGAAATCACGGTTCCAACGCAAGGATTACAAAAGGGAGTTTACCTCTTCCAATATTCTACTTACAGCTACGTACAACGTGGGAAGTTTATAGTTAAGTAGAGCTATCTTTCTCCTCTTTCTATATGAAGCTATCCAGACAACGGATAGCTTCATATTTTATAGTTCTCTACAGCGCTCTTACTACGGCAGAAGCAAAATACTTAAATTTGCACCCCTTTTTTAAAAAACAATCTATGAAAAAATATGTATTTTCTTTATTCTTAATTTCAACATCTACAGTTGCGTTTTCTCAGGTAGGAATTAACACTGAAAATCCTAAAGCTACCTTAGATATTGTAACTAAAAATCCTGATGCGCCAGACTCTTCCGCTGGTATTCTAGTACCTAGAGTGTCCCAAAATCCAACTTCTGGAAATGAGAAAGGACAACTGATATTTAATACTCAAGAAAACGCATTCTTTTTTTGGAATGGAGCTTCTTGGGTGTCTATCAGTCAGGGAAATCCTACTGCTCAAAATTATGCCCATTTTAAGGATACCAGAAGTTCTAGTAGTATTTCTGTAACCCAAGGCTCTGTAGAGACTACTATACCTGACACTACTATACAATTTTCTCTAAATGAAAGTAGGCAAGTGCAGTTTAACGGAACTATAAACTTCAAAGGAAGAAGTTCAGCTTTTGCTCCGCTATTTAAGCTAAAACTTACCAACACATCAACTAATACAACAGAAATTATAGACAGAGCATCTAACACATTTTTATCTGATGGTATTACAGACTACTATGGCAATATGCAGCTATTAACCATAAAAGAGCTTCCAGCAGGTAACTACACTACAGAAATTATAGCCACTTATAATGATTGCTGCAATTTCAACTTCACTTATGATGTGGGTGGTAATGATACTCCCGTAAGTCTATTAATTCAATACAAATAAAAGATAAAGAAATATGTTCAGATATTTATTTTCTATCTTTCTATGTTTGGTAGGAATCTTAAAAGCACAAAATGATAAAACTCCTGCATTCTATAAAGAAATGCAGAAAAACAAACCTAATGTGTTCGTCGTAGATTCCTTATATGATATTTATAGAGCAAATACCTCTTTAGATTTTGATGCTGAGACCTTGGAAGAAATCAAAAAAATGAAAGCTTCCAATCCAAATAAAGTACAAAAATCACCTTGGTTATCTAACGCTAGACAAGAGAATAGTCCTATCAAAAAAGAATTTCGTAGTGAATATGAAAAAGAATACCTTGAGTGGCGTAGAGAGATACAACCTTATATAAATGGGAAGGGGTATATAGACTATCCTTCCACACAAGAGCTTAACCAAACTTTTTCCCAAAAACCTAAAGCACCTTTACTAAGAAGAGTTTTAAGGAGTTTAGGTGTAGCAACTAGCAGTACCTCATCTAATATTTATGACAGTTCTGAAATACCTTATCACGCCACTTTTTCAGGGTGGCATTATTATGGTCCCGTTCAGATGCTTTCTAATACGGGGCAGAATAATGTTACTAGCCAAGCTAATGTGAGAGCCTTTGCCCAATCGCCTACTAACCCTAATCATACCGTGTGTGCGGTGGAGAATGGAACCATTTATATCTCACACGATAAAGGCAAGATGTGGCATTTAGCAACAAAAGATTATGATATTAAAAATATTGCCGCACTAAGTTTTTCGGCTTCAGATGAAAATATAATTTATGCTGGAGCAGGGACGGGTCTCTATGTTTCTAGAGATGGTGGCATTACTTGGAAACTTCTCTCTGATTTTAATAATTTAAAAGAATATGCTAAAGTGGGTAATAATATTACCACTATCATAAGTGTTTCTACTGATGGTAGTGCAATGAACGACAATGTCTTAATGGCAACTAACCGAGGTATTGTTAAACTAAGACAAGTTGAAAGTGGTTCGTCTGTAAGCTATCAATATGAAGTTAAACTTTCTCTTTGTGTTACAGACATTGTCCAACGTCCTAATCATAACAATGAGTTTTATGCGGTGGCTTATGATGAAAACACCAAGTTCATGTATTTCTATAAGTCTGTAGACGGTGGCGAAACTTGGGAAAGAAAAGGCGTTAATGGTAAAGGTTGGCATGAGCCTGCGACAAGTATGGAACGCTCTTGGGGAGCGAGGCTTACTGTAACACCGGCTAATGATAAAGTGGTTTATGCTTATATTATTGCCAACGAAACCTCAAGAGATAATGGGCATTGGGGAGTGTATAGAAGCGATGATGCCGGAGAAACATGGCTACTTCCCAACCCTAACGGTCCTGGAGCGGGAGCTAACGGATATAATAGTTCAACTAATATCAATATAGCTACTTTTCCCTTTCAGCCAACGGGAAGCTATACACAAGGGTTTTATAATTGTGCCATCATTGCTTCACCTACTGATGCCAACACTTTCATAGTGGGTGGTCTTAACGCCTATATTTCAAGAGACGGTGGGCAAACTTTTCAATATTTTGGAGGTTATCGTGGTCCCAAGCAAATCCATGTGGATATGCAGACATTCTATCAGCAGACTAATGCCGACGGTAGCGTGGATACGTGGCTCACTACTGATGGAGGTATTAACTACTCTACTGATTTTTTTGATATAGTAAATGAAGTAAGAACTTTCGGACTTGGAGGTGATTATTGGGGCTTTGACCTTGGTGAATATAATACTAATATGGGTGGAGGTATGTATCATAATGGGGACAGCTACCATGTTTCTACCTATGGCACAGGTATTTTTAAACATTTAGGTGGTGGTGAGAGTTCTACAGGCTATATTCTTCCAGGTAGTGATGAAAGACATTTTGTATTCTCAGATTTTCAAGGTGTTATTGTTTCTCCTGACATTAACACTACTTATACTCCTGCATATAAATTAAACCCTATTCCTCTAGAACCCTATGCAGGAAGAGGGATACCTTATTACACCCAAAGGGATCATAACGGAAATATGTACTATTTTACGCAGACCAATGAAGAAAAAGCTTTAGGTAAATTTAATCTACAAGTTTATAATTATAAGGATAACAAAGTTTACTTATTGAAGGAGATGACTACCGTGCCTACCGCAGCTCCACAACAATATACGGTATCTTTCTCTAACCCTTTGTATCAGTATCTAATTGTAAATAACACCCTATATGCTTCCACAGATGGAGGGAAAAATTGGGAAGAAAAAACAACGCCTTTCGTTAATAATATGAATTTAGCGGTTTCGGATAGTGACCCTAAAACCATTTATGTATTAAGAAGCTATACTACAGGAAACGATATTTTAAAAATCAGTAGAGATGGTGGAAATACCTTTCAAAATATTAGTAATCCAAACACTAGCCGAAACTACAGGCATATCCTTAATGTGAGAGGGACTGATGTGATTTTCATTTTTGGAAATAACCAATCCAAAGTGTATTATTATATTGATGGGGCTTGGAAAGAATACAGCGAAGATTTACCATTTAATCTCAATATTCTAGAGCCTAAAATACAATACCGTACAGGCGAATTTTTCATGGCTACTAGCGGAAGTGGGATTTGGACGAGAAGACTTCCTGATGAGGTTTTGGCTAAAATGAATGTAGTTAAAATCAACATTGAAGCTCCTAAGAAAACAACCATTATTAAAGACTTTGTATTTCAACCTACTAATATTTCACTCTATTATGGCAAGAATATTGTGAAGAAGCAATGGGAGTTTCCTGGAGCTACACAAGTAAACAATGCAGATACTGATAAACCTTCTGTAGTGTATAATAAATACGGAAAATTTGGTGTAAAACTAACTCTGACCGATAGTGATGGTAAAACTTACAGCCAAACCTTCCCTAATTTTTTCACGGTGTATCCTTACTGTGCGTGTGATGCTCCGAATATCATGAAAAATTTGATAGGTAATACTTTAGTTTGGGTAGATGCTGGAAAAACAAACGAGCAAAACCAAACCGTAGTTGATAGAGTTACTAACGAATCTTATAGTTTAGTTAACGCTTCTAATAACATAACTTTAGAGCAAAATCCTAGCCTTTATAATGGTAAAAAAGTATTAAGCTTTAAATCTGGTGATAGCTATATAGACTTGGGTAAAACTTATGAAGGTAAAACCTTCTTTGTGGTTTCTAAAGTAAATCCTAATGCTAATAATAACTTTAATTTCTTATTAGGAGATAATAATTATGCTGACTTTCATAGTAATGGTAGATTTGGTAGTATCTTTAGTGCAAGATATATGTCAGATAACAAAAGATTTGATGTTTTACAAAGTGGTAAAACGATGATTAACGGCGTGGATAAAAACTATTTTATAACTAATTTTACAACTGATAACCTAGCCGTTTATGCTCTCCGTGTAGCTAATGACAACACCGTTGCACGAGTGCGTTATATCTCTAAAGACAGGGGGCAAACCAATCGCTCTTGGCGTGGAGAAATAGCAGAAGTTATTGTTTTTGATAAGCTATTAACTGACGAGGAAATGAAAGAAGTCAATACTTACCTCATGCAAAAATTTGGTTTGTAAAAACAGAATATATCATTAAAAAATCTCTACTTTTGTGATGATGAAATCAATAATTATCTCATTAGTAGGGATTTTTTCTTTACTACAATGTTTACCCAAAAACTCTAATATGGAAAAGCCTCAATCTACAGAAAAGAATCCTTATTACTCTCGTACAGATTCTACTCCAGTAAAGTTGTCCAATGAAGAATGGCATAAGGTCCTTCCACCAGAGCTTTATTCTATTGCTAGAGAAGCCGAAACGGAAAGACCTTTCACCGGCATATACAACGACTTTGATAAAAAAGGAAATTACTATTGCGCAGCTTGTGGCAACCATTTGTTTAAATCTGATTATAAGTTTGCTTCCTCTTGTGGTTGGCCAAGTTTTTTTGAAGTGAATAAAGAAGGTGTTATCTACAAGATAGATTCTTCTCACGGTATGGAGCGTACCGAAGTTTTATGCAAAAGATGCGAAGCTCATTTGGGGCATGTGTTTAATGATGGACCTCCACCTACGGGCATACGCTATTGTATGAATTCTATAAGTTTAGATTTTGTTCCTGAGGAGGAATAAAATAAAAATGTCTCTCTGCAATATGAAAAATGTTAGACTGTTTTTATAGTCTAACATTTTTCGTTTTATCAGAAAGTAAATTTAAAATTAGTACAAAATCTCCGAAGATTTAGTTTCTCCCTTTTTAAGAGTTATAGCTGTTTTACCAAGCAATTTTTCATTACCATCAAAAACAGCGAAATAAAAAGTGGTTTGAGTGTCAATGATATTCAAATCAAATGAATCAAGTAGCTCAAAGGTTGCAGTACCTCCTTTGTCAGTTACTACTTGTTTATCTGCGTGAAATGGTGTGAAAAAACTAGAATTTGGTCCTTTGCCTGTTTTAAACATATAAACCGTTGTAGTGGCTTGTAATACTCCGCTTTTCTTAACCGTAATCAAGGCTTTTGTTTCTGTTTTAGTTTCTTTATCGTCATCTCTATTGCACGAAAACAAACACATACTTACAGAACAAACAAGAATGAATAATAAAAATTTTTTCATAGTTTAAATTTTAAGTTAATATTATTTTAGAATTTATTTTCCACAAAGGTCAAAAAATTTATTTTGCTGAAATTTTTAAAATTGTATATTTGTATACGCTTTTTGGATATAAAAATGCATAATATGAATAAAATAGGAGTTAATATAAGAAGATTGAGAGAGAGAAAAGGGTTTTCTCAGGAGTATGTAGCACAAGAACTCAACATAAGTCAAGCGTCTTATGCGAGATTAGAAAATGAAAATACTAAGGTAACTGTAGAAAGATTATCCAAAATAGCAGAGATATTAGAAACAGATATTACAGAGTTCTTCAACGAAAACAGATTGAGTATTCAAACTCAAAATAACTATGAAGGCTCTTATGGTAATGGATATGTTCAAAATTTACATATAGAAAATAAAGAAACTATCCAAAAGTTGATAGAGTCTTACGAGGCTAGAATAAAAGAAAAAGATGATATAATAGCCCTTTTAGAAGAGCTTGTACACTAATTTCTACCGATTTGTTGCATTTTTTGGGCGACAAAATGCAAAATAAACCGCCCTCGGAGGGCGGTTTAAACAAAAAACTAAAATTTAGCCTTAAAAATCTGAGGATTAACATTCAAACTTAGCCAAGCCCAATCCTGATAAGTTCCCGCCGTAGTTTTATTCTTCAACGCCCGAAGCGTATCGGTCGTCAAAAAGAACGAGTAACCGCCTACCAACTGAGCGTAAGGCCCTATTTTATACCCAAAGGTAAAATCCCACTCGTTCCCCAAATAAGACGATCTTTTTCTATCGCCGTCATAAACCCCTGCTCCCGCATTGAACACATGAGCATGAGCCCCCAAATCCAAAGAAGAATTAACCTTGGCCGAAAGCTTTAGGTGGGTATCCAAAAGCCCCACGTTTTTATGAGCGTTTCCAACATAGAAATAATCCATAAACCCATAAAACTTATGATGCGTACCATAAAGCGGATCAAACACCCTCGACACTCCTCCCGAAGCATTCGTCCGATCCCCGGAAAGATAATCCACCCCGAAAGTCAAGTTAACGGGAGAGACAATCTTATACCCCAAAGATCCCGAAACCAAATAAGCCGACTTATCTACTCCCGACGCATTTTTACCCGTCTGGTAGTACGCAGACAAATGCCCATTCCACAAGCCCTGCTTCCCAAAATAGTTAACTCCGAACGTTTGCAGGTTCTGTGTTTTAGCCTCAGGCTGAAGCGCATCGTTCCTAAATCCTAAATTATTAACCAAAACCGAAACATAAGACTCCCGAGCCACAGCATACTTAAAGTGAATCATCTGCATATGCTGATAAGGCTGCGCATCCGAAGGTGAAAAAAACTGCCCCGACGGATTATTGACATTCGACGGTCCCTGAGTCGTTTTATAATTCTGATTAAAAGCCGCGTAAACATTCACAAGAGATTTATCCTGCTTCCATTCCAAACCAAGAGCATCATGACTACGCCCCGCAGGATGCCAATCCAACGCCCCGAAAATCCGTTCGTCATCCAAAGAAATCACCTGACGCCCCACTTTGGTTCGCAATCCCTCGGAAAGTTTCAAATCCGCATACGCTTCATAAACCGAAAGCCCGCCACTAGGATCCACCACCTGAACCTGATTCGCCTGCCCCCAAACATTCACGTTTTGCACCGAAAGCCGAACTTTAAGCATATCCTTATGCGCATAGTTCATTCCCAATCTCGTTCTGTTATGCGTCAAAAAAGCATTTTGTTCGCCTGTTTCCAAAGGCGTATAGGCCCCATTGCGATATTCCGTCCTAGGCCGAATCTGCAAAGACATATCAAACGTATTTTCCGCAACGTCCGATTCCTGAGCCCAAAGCAAGGACGAAGAAAATAAACAAGCTCCTAGTAAAGGCAAATAATAAGTTTTCATAGCATCACAATTGCATTATTGACAAACAAAATTAGTTATCATATTCATTCTTTTTCACCTCAAAAAACATGATATATATCAACACAACACCCTATTTACACTGAAAACCAAATACTTACGAGCCTTATTTTTGATAATATGATAATTATTAGGTGCTTCATTAGCATCATAATTCATAATTCTAACTAATTTTGATTGGTAATTAAAAAAACAAACCCTTATGATGGAGAAAGGCAATCATGCAGACAAACCTAAAGCGAGAGGTTCAAAAGCGAGATGGCTGTTTCCTGTTTTCTCAGGAGTCGCTTTGGGGTTATTTGCTTACGTGTTTTATATTTCCAAGGCTCATTCTTATCTTTCGGATGATCCCAAAGCGTGTGTCAATTGCCACATCATGGCTCCGGAGTATTCCACTTGGTTCCATTCGTCTCATGGTAGGGTGACCAATTGCAACGACTGCCACGTTCCACACGACAATGTCTTTAGAAAATACTATTTCAAAGCCATGGACGGAATGCGCCACGCCAGTATGTACTCCCTCCGCTTGGAGCCTCAGGTTATCAAAATAAGAAAACCCGGCGAAACCGTCGTTCAAGAAAATTGCATCCGCTGTCATAACGATTTAAACAGCATTGTAGGAACCGCCAAAGTTACGGCCTCTATGGCTCACGACAACGAAGGCAAACTTTGTTGGGAATGCCATAGGGATGTCCCACATGGCAACGTAAGAGGGCTAAATTCCGCACCGAACGCCCGAGTGCCTTTGGCCGAAACCCCGGTGCCCGAATGGTTGAACAAAATGACTGAAAACACTACCAACAAATAAAAAAATAATAATACATAAAGTTATGAAACGTAAGAATTGGTTAATCGTAGGACTTTTGGGAGCGGTGATTTTTGGCTTGGGGATGCTTGCTAATTCTATCATGCAAAGGAAAGCCGAGTCTATGCACCTTTCCAAAGCGAATAATAACATTAAGGATTTCGAGTCCAGAAACGAAATTTGGGGCGAAGCTTACCCCCGCGAATACGAATCTTGGGCTAAAACTGCCGATACGACTTTTCGTTCCAAACACATGAGCAGCAATGCAGACGATATGTTGGAAGAAAGACCCGAAATGGTCATTCTTTGGGCAGGATATGCTTTTTCCAAAGACTATAAGGCTCCAAGAGGACACTTCTATGCCGTAAAAGATGTGGTGAGCACTTTAAGAACCGGCTCGCCCGATGCCGACCATCCCGATGTGCAGCCCGGTACCTGCTGGACCTGTAAAAGCCCCGATGTTCCCAGAATGATGAACCAAGTGGGCGTAGAGAATTTCTACAAATCCAAATGGTCCCAATTTGGTAGCGACGTGGTAAACCCTATCGGTTGTGCCGATTGCCACGACCCCAAAACCATGAACCTTACCATTACCCGTCCGGCTCTGGTGGAAGCCTACCAAAGAATGGGAAAAGACATCAAAAAAGCATCCCATCAGGAAATGCGTTCTTTGGTTTGCGCTCAGTGTCACGTGGAATACTACTTCAAAGGTGACAACAAGTACCTTACTTTCCCTTGGGACAAAGGAATGTCTTTGGAAAACATGGAAGAATACTACGATAACGTAAAACACGTCGATTTTGTTCATAAACTCAGTAAAGCGCCTATCTTAAAGGCTCAACACCCGGATTTTGAAGTCTACAACTTGGGAATCCACGCTCAAAGAGGCGTTTCTTGTTCCGACTGTCATATGCCTTACAAATCCGAAGGCGGCGTGAAATACACCGATCACCATATTTCCAGCCCACTGGCCAACATCAACAATACCTGCCAGGTATGCCACCGGGAATCTGAAAGCACGCTTGCCCAAAACGTTTACGAACGGCAAGACATGGTATTCCAGTTAAGAAACCGATTGGAAAAGCAACTAACCAAAGCCCACCTAATGGCAAAATTCCTTTGGGACAACAACGCCTCCGAGCAAGAAATGAAACCCGTTCTGGAGTTGATAAGAAAATCTCAGTGGCGGTGGGACTTCATTACCGCTTCCCACGGAGCCGCTTTCCACGCGCCGCTGGAATCCCAAAGAATTTTAGGCGATGGTCTTTATCTAGCCGTTCAAGCCGAATCTAAGATGAATGACATTGCCAACAAAAAGAACCTGAGCGGAAAATTCGTTATGCCTGACGTAAGCACCAAGGATAAAGCCCAGAAATTCATCGGTCTGGACATCCGCCAAGAAGAAGCCAATAAGGCCCGATTTATGAAAACCGTTGTTCCCGAATGGCTTAAAAAAGCAAAAGACAAAGGGGTGCTAGTCTCCAAACAATAGGATGATTCTTTTTTTAGCTCCCACCATCTAAAGTAAGATTGTGGGAGTTTTTATATTTTTATACCTCCGTAAAAACAAAAACCGTATGAAGTTTGAAAATACCTTAAGCAGCAGAACCCAGTTCAGGGACGCCCTGATAATTAATTTGGCTCTGCTTGTACTGGGCTTTCCTCTCCAGTATTTCTTTGGAAACATCCCTAAAGAGTATGTTTCTTTCCCCTACAACATCGGAGCGGGCGTCGCTTTCGTGCTGTTATGGACCATGCTTTTTTACTTTTTTAAACAGAAAAAAATAATTGGTCTGCTGGACAGCTCGCCTTTTGCAATTGTTACAACGATTGTCATGGGGATTCTCAGCATCGGTCTGGGGGTTTTCAATATTAGTCCCGACTCCCCCAACTACACTCTTCTCACCCGATTAGGCATCAACCAAATCACCACCACTTGGTATTTCGCCCTGATTTTCTTTGCCCTTTTGGTGAATCTTTGGCTGAGCATCCTCAAACGGGCCTTGGTTTTCCAAACTAAAAACATCACGTTTCTCCTAAACCATTTTGGGCTTTGGCTGGCGTTGTTTGCCGGAGTCTTAGGGCAAGGCGACCTGACCAAACTCAAAATGACCCTTCAGGAAGGACAACCGGAATGGCGGGCAACCGACGAACACGGCCACGTCGTAGAACTGCCGTTGGCCCTCGAATTGAAAAAATTCCGGATGGACATCTATCCCAACAAACTATTCTTAATCGACGAAAAAGGCGAAACCGTACCCAAGGCCAAACCCGACGGTTTCATGTTGGAAAAAGCCGGCGCCAAACATTCGTTCGAAGACTGGGAAGTAACCCTTATCGAATACATCGAAAATGCTGTTATCGTAGAGGAAAACCGATACGGCAAAAACCCGATGTGGGGCGCCACCAACGCCGCTAAAGTCCTCATAAAAAATAAAAAAACCAAAGAACAAAAAGAAGAATGGATCTCCTGTGGCAACTTCATGTTTCCGCCCAAAGTTGTCAAATTGAGCGAGAAACGAACCCTCGTGATGGCACCGCCCGAAGCCAAAAAATACCAATCCGACGTTTTGGTTTACCAAAAAGACAACGATAAAATAGAAGAAGGAGAAATTTTAGTAAACCAGCCGCTGAAAATCAACGGATGGAAAATTTATCAAGTAAGCTACAACGAAAATTTGGGACGGTGGTCCGACATCAGCGTTTTGGAGCTGGTATTGGATCCTTGGTTGCCTTTGGTCTACATCGGCATCTTCATCCTCATGTTAGGAACCGTTAGTTTTTTATTTCAAAATCGTAAGTAATCATGTGGAGTATTTTTAGTTCTATCGTATTTGTTTTATTAGCCCTATGGCTAAGTTCTGCCGCCCTTTTATTTTCAAAGAAAAAGGCACTCGTGCGGCTCTCAGTCGGGCTTCACGGCTTAGGAAGTCTTTTGATGGGAGGCTTCATTGTCGGCTTATGGATCACTTTGGAGCGTCCACCGCTGCGGACTTTGGCCGAAACAAGGTTGTGGTATGCCTTTTTTATTTCGGTTATCGGCGGAGTGCTCTACCTCCTCTATAAACAAAAATGGATTCTGCATTATGCCATCGTGATGGCTGCCGTATTCACCCTAATCACCTACTTTAACCCCGACACCATTAACAAAACCTTAATGCCCGCCCTCCACAGCGTTTGGTTCGTGCCTCATGTCGTGGTCTATATTTTCGCGTACGCCATGTTTGGTATGGCCACCTTGGTCGCCCTAGCCGGCGTTTACCGCCACCACCGGAAACAATCCACCGACAAAACCATCCAGCTAATGAATCAGCTCGTTAACGTAGGTTACAGCTTCCTCACGTTGGGCCTATTATTCGGTGCCTTGTGGGCCAAAGAAGCCTGGGGCCATTATTGGACCTGGGACCCCAAAGAAACCTGGGCCTTCATCAGTTGGCTGGGGTATTTGGTCTACATCCATTACCGCTTCAAATTCAAAAATGAAGAAACCGCCACGCCATTCTACATCATCATCATCGCCTTCCTTCTCTTGCTAGTATGCTGGTTCGGGGTAAATTATCTGCCCACCGCTCAAAACAGCGTCCATACCTATACGGGATAAGACCTCCCGTGACTTATAAACTCACACGGGCGGCTCGGAAATTCCGAGCCGCCCGTGTGTTATTTCTCTCAAAAAAATGTTTAATAATTTTCTTCTTCCCCTTTCATCTTTTCTGCGTTTTCCGCCATAATCACCGCATCAATCATTTCTTGAATGTCGCCGTTCATATACCCGTCAAGATTATAAATCGATTTGTTGATTCGGTGGTCCGTCACCCTGCCTTGAGGGTAATTGTACGTCTTAATCTTAGCCGAACGGTCTCCCGTAGACACCATGGTTTTCCTCTGTGCAGCAATATCTCCCACTACTTCCTGCAATTTGATGTCGTAAAGCTTCGCCCGAAGCATTTCCATTGCCAACTCCCTATTGGCCAGCTGCGAACGCGCCTGCTGACAAACCACCACAATCCCCGACGGTTTATGCGTCAACTGAACCTTCGTCTCGACCTTATTAACGTTCTGCCCTCCGGCTCCTCCCGAACGGGACGTTTGCATCTCAATATCCGCCGGATTAATCTCAACATCCACTTCCTCCGCCTCTGGAAGAACCGCCACCGTAATCGCCGAGGTATGGACCCTGCCTTGAGACTCCGTCTCCGGAACACGCTGAACACGATGCACTCCAGATTCAAATTTCATAATCCCGTAGACTCCTTCCCCTTCAACTTTCATCACCAATTCTTTATACCCTTTCGATGCCTCATTGGAATCCGTCACCTCATGACGCCACCCTTTGCTCTTAAAATACATCGCATACATCCGATAAACGTCCTCCACGAAAATCGCCGCCTCATCACCACCGGTGCCCGCACGAAGTTCCACAATCACGTTCTTATCGTCCGCAGGATCCTTCGGAATAAGCAACACTTTCAATTCCTCCTCGTACCCCGGAAGTTTCTCCTGAGCCTCCAGCTTTTCCATCTTTGCCAAATCCACCAAATCCCGATCCGACCCATCCGCAATGATTTCCTCGGACTCCGCAATGGTATCCAATGCCGCCTTGTATTCGTCGTAAACCCGAACGATCTTGCCCAAATCGCTATACTCCTTATTAAGCTGGGAGTAACGTTTTTGATCCGAAATCACATCGGGTTGTATGATAAGATCCGCTACCTCATTGTAACGCTGTTTAATTGCTTCTAATTTTGGAATCAGAGACTTTGCCATTTCTTTAATTTCGATTTCGTCCCGCCATAGCGGGATTTGGTTTTTAACGGATGCAAAGATAGGGAAAAGATAACAGATGCTCTTCGTAAAAACAGCAAACTCCACCCTCTTTCATAAAAAACGGCTTTCCCAAAAGAAAGACCGTTTCCGTAAAAAATCCCGTTTATTCCGTTTCGGTTCCGCCACCCACCGACGGTATCTTTTTATCGTACAAACGCAAAAACATTTTTGAAATACGCATTAACACCGCCTGAATATCCCGACTCTGCAAAAAAACATTCGTCTGCAAAATCCCCTCCTTCGTGCTCGGTTTGGCTTCGTTGATGTTAAGAATTTGCGCATCCAGCTTGTCATTGATAAATGCCCTCACATCATTCCTCGTTTTGCGTACCGTTTCCAAATCCTCATGCTCCGTCTGCTCCAAAGAAACCAATACCAAATTAAAAAAATGATACATTTTTCGATCCAAGGTCTTAAGATCTTCCAAAAACGCCTCGTCGGTAATTTCATGAAGATTTTTGACATAAAACATCGCCTCATCACTCAAAAACTTAGTCGACTGCGACAAATCCTGAATAAAATCGCTACTGAGAACAATCACCTGAGAGGTCAGTTTATCATTAGCCTCCAACGATTTTAAGTATTTTATACTCTTGGTACGAACATGATACCCGTGCTGCTCCAAATCCACCAACGTCTTGTTCGCTTGTTCCAACTTGGCAATATTCCCAGTAATCAAACCATCCAAAACCGTATTATAACTGGCCGCAATTTCCGAAATCGTCGCACTAACCAAAGATTGATATTTCTGCACCGTATCCAAATCCTTCTGATCCAAAACTTTAAGGCGGTCCTTGGTTTTCTTCGATTTCTTCTCCTTCTGACTGAACTGAATCTGAGAAACCACAATATAAAGCAAAACCAGCCCCATCAAAACAAAAGCCCCAATCTGCCCGCCCTTATACAACACCAAGGCAAATAAAGCCGACACACTAAACGCAATAAGCGCCGTAATAAACCACCCGCCGATAACCGACAAAACGCCCGCCACCCGGTACACCGCGCTATCCCGCCCCCAAGCCTTATCCGCCAAAGAACTTCCCATAGCCACCATAAACGAAACATACGTTGTAGACAAAGGAAGTTTATTAGAGGTCGCCCAAGCAATAATAATGGAAGCCATGACCAAATTAACCGATGCCCTTATCAAATCAAAAGCCGGTTGGTCTGTCGTTACCGCCTCCTGAAGCTTCTTCTTCTCAAAACTCGTATTATAGCGTTTCGTTACAGAAGAAGGAATAATCACCCCGAAAATTTTACTAAAGGTAATGGACGAGTTCACAATACTTCGCGAAACTGCATTGGGACGGAATTTTTCTTCCCCCTCATCCTGACGCCCCAGCGAAACTTCCGTTTCGGTTACTTTTTTAGCCTTGGCACTAAACCAAATCGTAAGCCCCATAACCACCCCGGCCATCAACAGCATATAATTAGGCACAATGACATCGCTTCCCGCCAGATACCCCATATAGTATTCCGAAGAAGGTAAACCGGATTCCATCCAATTCTGATAAGCCAGCAATCCCGTGATCGGAACCCCAATAAAATTCACCAAATCATTTCCCGCAAAAGCCATGGCCAAAGAAAAAGTCCCCGCCAAAACCACTATTTTCAAAGGGTTAATCCCCCAAAGCCTCTGCATCGCAAACAAAAGCAAAGTGGATATCGTAAAAATAAAAATGATAATCGGAAGCGTATTATCCCGGATAAAACCCGATATTTCTCCGGAAAGCAGCGTCGTTCCTTTTAGTCCCTTAATAAGAAGAAAATAAACGATCGCCGTAATCCCAATGCCCGAAAACAAAGCGCCAAGCTGTTTAATTTTAGCCTCGTACTGAAATGTAAAAAGCAACCTGCAAAAATATTGCACCAACACCCCTGCCGTAAAGGCAATCAGAATGGAAAGAAAAATCCCAGAGACAATTGTCCCTGTACTTTCAAAATTAATGTACTTCCAAATCTCTCCAATACTATCGTTCTTGCTCATGGAAAACAAAATCCCCGCCATCAAAGATGCTCCCAAAAGCTCAAAGACAATGGAAACCGTCGTGGAAGTAGGAAGCCCCAAACTATTGAATATATCTAACAGTACAATATCCGTCAGCATGACGGCCAAAAAAACCACCAATAAAACATCAAAGGTAAAATGCTGAGGGTAGAAAATCCCCTTCCTCGCAATCTCCATAATACCACTGGAAAACACCGAGCCAATAATAATCCCCGCAATGGCAATCATAATTACCGTACGGTAAGAGGCCACCTTAGACCCTATGGCCGAATTGAGAAAATTAACCGCATCGTTGCTCACCCCCACAATAAGATCCAATACCGCCAGCAACATTAACACACCGATAATAAAGATATAAAAATCCATCTGTCAAATGCTTAAACTAATGCAAATTTACATGATGCCGCCTGCATCCCCCTTATATGTTAACAAAACTTAATAAAAAAAGCCGCTATCAAACGATAGCGACTCGATATATATTGTTTTGCTTTGAGTATCCCTTCTCCCGAAAATAAGGCGGGGAAGCGATATCACCAAATTAATGATGATCGTGATGATGGATAAACGGCCCGTCTCCTTTCGGATTGCTGTAAATGACTTCTGCTCCTTGCTCGGGAAGAGTCTTACGACGAATCTGTTCTGGATCAAACGGCTTGGTTTTACCAAAATACTCCGCCAGTCCCTCCGTAAGCCACATTGGGATAACCACGCCAAAGAACATGAAAATACACCAAAAGCCTACCAAGAACATGATAACGAAAAACAGAAACCACAAAAATTGGTAAAAGGGCCACAATTCTAATATTACTAGCATCTTCTTAAGATTTTCAGCAAAATTAATTTTTTTTCCTGTATTTAGAAAATTTTAACAGGACAAATTTCACTTCTGATTAAAAAAAATACGAACTTCCAAAACCTATGCTTAGTGGGCAATCGAAGCAAAGAAATCATTTCCTTTGTCATCCGTGATAATAAAAGCCGGGAAGTCCTCGACCTCAATCTTCCTTACAGCCTCCATTCCAAGCTCTTCAAAATCAACCACTTCCACAGACTTTATATTCTCTTTCGCCAATACCGCCGCAGGACCGCCGATAGAACCCAAATAGAATCCGCCGTGTTTTGCACAAGCTTCCGTCACTTCTTTGCTCCGATTTCCTTTCGCCAGCATAATCATGCTACCGCCATGCGCCTGAAATTCGTCCACATAAACATCCATCCGCCCCGCCGTCGTCGGACCGAAGCTTCCCGAAGGCATCCCCTCCGGCGTTTTGGCTGGCCCTGCATAATAAACCGGATGGTTTTTAAAGTATTCCGGCATCGGCTTACCGCTATCAATCAATTCTTTAATCTTCGCATGGGCAATATCCCTGGCCACGATAAGGGTTCCGTTGAGCTTCAAGCGAGTCTTGATTGGATACTTGGACAACTCCGCCAAAACCTCAGCCATAGGACGGTTCAAATCAATCGAAACCGGCTCCTCCAAATGCGGAGGCGTCTCAGGTAAAAACCTCGCCGGATTTTCTTCCAACTGCTCTAAGAAAAGACCTTCCTTGGTGATTTTTGCCTTAATGTTTCGGTCTGCCGAACAAGACACCCCCATCCCAACCGGACAACTCGCCGCATGCCTCGGCAATCGAATGACCCGAACATCATGCGTAAGGTATTTCCCGCCAAATTGAGCACCAATTGCCGACTCCTGACAGATTTGCTGGATTTTTTTCTCCCATTCCAAATCCCGAAACGCACGCCCCGTCTCATCCCCCGTCGTAGGAAGATTATCGTAATATTTAGCCGACGCTTTTTTAACCGCTGCCATGGTAGCCTCCGCAGAAGTCCCCCCTATAACCAACGCCAAATGGTAAGGCGGACAAGCTGCCGTTCCCAAGTCCATAATGGCCGTTTTAATCCATTCGGTAAGCGTTTTTTCGTTCAACAACGATTTGGTTTTCTGATACAAAAAAGTTTTATTCGCCGATCCCCCGCCTTTGGTAAGGAAAAGAAACTCGTAACTATCGCCTTTTTTGGCATAAATATCAATCTGAGCCGGAAGATTCGAGCCCGAATTTTTTTCTTCAAACATCGTTAAAGGCACCACTTGGGAATACCTCAGGTTTTTATTTTGAAACGTGTTGTAAATCCCACGGCTCAAGTGCTCTGCATCATCAACTCCCGTGTAAACATTTTCCCCTTTTTTGGCCACACAAATCGCCGTCCCCGTATCCTGACAAGAAGGCAAAGCCCCCTCAACCGCCACTGCCGCATTCTGCAACAGGTTGTAAGCCACGAACCGATCATTATCGGTCGCTTCCGGATCATCAATAATATTCCGAAGACTCTGCAAATGTGCCGAACGCAACTTGAAAGAAACATCCTCCATCGCCTTCTCCGCAAGAAACTCCAAGCCCTTAGGATCCACCGCAAGAATCTCCCGATCGCCCAGCTTTTCCACTTTCACGAAATCGGAGGTCAACTTACGGTACGCTGTATCGTCTTTTGTAATGGGAAATGGTTCCCCGTATTTGAATGCCATTTGGTTTGTATTTTTATTGTCGTAAAGTTACGCAAAACTTAAATAGCTCCCCTAACCGCGAAACTTATTTAGAACAATTACAAAAAAATCCCCCTCCAATTTCGTTTCCCTCCTACGCTTTTTCCCATTCCTTGGTCTTTTTCCGCCCGCCTCACCGCGACGCCAATTTCGATTTCACACTAAAAAAAGCCCCCAAAAACTTTTCGGCACTTATTTCGCATAAGATCCTTCGTGTAACACCATTCAGCCGTTTTAGACTTATTTCAAAAATCAAAGAAAATGAATCAATCTCTGAATAAAAATAATCCCCTCCGAATCAACCCCCTGCAAAAGTTCCTATTACTCTGCAGCGGAAGTAACCTCCACATTTTAAAAAAATCGCCCAGCGAATGGAACAAATTTTCGGGCATTGGCGGAGTCATTTTTTTCACCGCCCTTTTTGCATCCCTCTCCGCAGGCTACGCCCTCTACACGGTATTTGATAACCTCTGGGCCGCCGTTGGCTTCGGATTGATTTGGGGGCTTATGATTTTCAATCTCGACCGTTACATCGTAGCTTCCATCAAAAAAACAGGCTCTTGGTGGAGCCAGCTGCTAATGGCCATCCCTCGATTGGTTTTGGCCGCCTTCCTTGGCATTATCATTTCCAAACCACTCGAACTGAAAATCTTTGAAAAAGAAGTCAACAAACAACTCAATACCATCATCCAAAGAAACAAAACCCAACTGCAAGCCGAAATAAACAACCGTATCCTAAAACAAAGCGGCCCTTTTGAAACCGAAAAAAAACAAATCGCCGAAACCCTCGCCCGATACCAAGCCGCATACGATTCGGCCGCCATTGAACTGGAAAAAGAAATCCTGGGCACCAAAACCGGATTAACCTCAGGAAAAGAAGGTTTCGGCCCCAACGCAAAGAGAAAACAACAACTAAAAGAACAACGCAAAGCCGATTTGGAAAATTACCAAGCCCAAATCGCCCCCCGACTGAATTACCTCGATAAAGAGATCTCCAAAGTGTACTCCAATATCGAAACCGAACGAAAAAACACCGAGGTTATCGAAGACCGCTTTACCGGCTTTGCCGCAAGACTGCAAGCCTTAGACGAACTCGGACAAAAATCCCCCATCATGGCTCTCGCCTCCATGTTCATCATGGGACTCTTTGTGTGTTTGGAAATCGCCCCCGTACTGGTAAAACTCATCTCTTCCGTAGGCCCCTACGACCATCTGATGGAACGCACCGAAAACCAATACCGCCTCTACGCCAAAGAAGACATCGAGAAAAGCAATACCATCAGTGCACACCGCCTCAAACAATTAAAAGAAAAACTAAACAATCCCCCAAAAGAATCCCCCGAAAAGCCTTAAAGCTAAAAAAACAACCGTTTCGAAACGGTTGTTTTTTTTTAGGAAAATTTCATTCGTGTCTTTCTTTTCCACTACTGTTCGCTAAGCGTCATGGTTACGCTGTCCGTAAACGTTTTGGATACCGTATACCTCGCACGGCATAAATTCGCTCCCAAAACATAATCTCCTTTCTCAATGACAATAAAATTTTTGCTTCTTTTTGCTATCGGCAAACTATAAAACCGATCCCCCGAAAATCTGACAATAATATTACAATCCGTATGATTATTAATCATCACCGAAATACGCCGACCCGAAACCTCATCATTAAGCAACAAATCCAAAGACTCCGCCACCACCCGGTCTTTGTTTAGCGAGTCCTGTTTCATCAGTTCGGCAAACTCCGCAGCCTCCATAGCCTCGGCCGTCCTCTGCTTAGGCGTCGCAACCGAAGGTAAAGAAGAAACGCATCCCGTCATTAAAATCAATCCTATACCCGCCAATAGGCCCATTATTTTTTTCATAAAAAAACTTTGTCTCCGTTAAACGAAGACAAAGTTCCTAATTTTTTTTTTTGATCCCCCGATTTTTCCAATCAAAATAAAAAACCGAAGATTAGCCCCACCTACAAGGAGTAGTTTGGCGCCTCCTGAGTGATAATCACATCGTGAGGATGCGATTCTTTAAGCCCGCTTCCGGTAATCATCACCATCTTGCTGTCATTCTGAAGCGTTACAATATCCCCTGCACCGCAGTACCCCATACCAGCTCGAAGCCCTCCGGTAAGCTGAAAAATAACATCTTCCAATTTACCCTTATGCGGCACGCGACCCTCAATGCCTTCCGGAACAAATTTTTTGGCTTCGCTCTGGAAATAGCGTTCTTTTCCTCCTCTTTTCATGGCCGATAAACTGCCCATCCCCTGATAGGACTTAAATTTACGCCCCTGAAAGATAATTTCTTCTCCCGGAGCCTCGTCCGTACCCGCCAGTAAAGACCCCAGCATCACCGCTCCCGCTCCGCTTGCAATCGCCTTGACAATATCCCCCGAAAGTTTAATCCCTCCGTCGGCAATTACCGTTACATTTCTGGTTTTAGCGTATTCGTAAACGTTATAAATCGCCGAAAGCTGAGGCACTCCTACTCCCGCAACCACCCGAGTCGTACAAATAGACCCCGGGCCCACACCAACCTTCACCACATTGGCCCCGGCATCAATAAGATCCTTCGCCGCCTGCGCCGTTACAATATTCCCCCCCACAATATCCAACTCCGGAAAAGCACGACGGATTTCTCTCACTTTCTCCAAAACCCCTTTGGAATGGCCATGCGCCGAGTCAATGGCAATAATATCCACCCCGGCATCCACCAAAGCCGAAACCCGCTCCATCGTATCCTCGCCAACCCCAACACCAGCTCCCACAATCAAACGACCGTTTCTATCCTTATTGGCATTAGGATACTCCAACTGATTATCAATATCTTTAATCGTAATAAGCCCCACAAGCCTAAAATCGTCATCCACAATAGGAAGCTTCTCCACCCGATTGGCCAAAAGAATATTTTTAGCGTCTTCCAATGTCGTGGATTTCCCCGAAGTAACAAGATTCTCCGTGGTCATTAGCGCTTCCACCCTGGCACTTTGGTCTTCTTGATATTTCACATCCCGATTGGTAATAATCCCTATCAGTTTGTTATCCGCATCCACCACCGGAAGTCCCGAAATTTTAAATTTCGCCATCAACGCTTTGGCCTCGCCCAACGTGTGATCCTTAGAAAGCGTGACCGGATCGGCTATCATCCCGTTTTCGGAACGTTTCACCTTGTTCACCTGAGCCGCCTGCTCCTGAATCGTCATGTTTTTGTGAATAAAGCCCAATCCGCCAACCCTGGCCAGCGCAATTGCCATATCCGCCTCCGTTACGGTATCCATCGCCGCCGAAACAATCGGTACGTTAAGCGTAATTTTATCGGAAAGTCTGGACTTTAAAGAAACCTGATTAGGCAACACCTCCGAATAAGAGGGAATAAGAAGTACGTCATCGAAAGTAATGGCTTTCTCTACGATTTTGTTGTGAATAGACATCTTGACTTTCTTTGCAAAATTATAGTTTTTTTTCCAAACTTCATTCCTATTCGCTTTATTTAATAAAAATTTAACCCGCACAAAAAAAGACCGCCCCATAAAGAAGCGATCTTTCCTAATGAATATGAAAATTGAATGAGTTTCAAAAAAAAGAAGCCTTCCCCCTAAAAAGAAGCCTTCTCCGCCTCTCGGATAATAAGCGAAAGATCCTCCGGCCTCAACTTCCCCAAAACATCCACACAAACCAACTGGCGATCCGAGCGTACCGAAATAAAAAACCGCCGAATCACATCGCCCTCCTGCTTAACGTGAAACCCAATCACGCCCGTCTGATGCTTAACCGTCATCCATTCCTCATAACCCTGATGACTCAGCGAACCAACGATGGCATTCGCCCGAGAAGCCTCAACATTCTGTATCGTAATCATCCTTACCTTATTGATTTTCTTAACCAAAGGCAGCATCGCCCTGGCTTCCTCGTCTTTCTTCATGGCTTGCTTCAAAAAAGGTTTAATCAACCACGTGGGAACATTAACCCCTACCACCTCCTTCTTTTCCGCATCGGTTAAATCCGAAAAAGGAGAATCGGAAAATTTCGAAGACGCACAAGACTGCAAAACCGCCAAACAAAGCCCGAAAACAAAAATTAATCGTCGCATACAAACTACAATTTAAAAACTACAAAGGACGCAATATCCCATTTTGATTCATTTCCCTTTTAGTCTCAACCGTCCTTGGTTTACCGCCATAATATACAGCTCCGTTCGAAGAAACTTCCGCCCAAAGCTTTTCGGTCACGTAAGTTTTGAGTTTCCCCACGGAAGATACCCGAGCCTCAGCCTCACGCGCCAACAAAGACAAGGCCTCCACCGACGACGCACTAGAAACTTGAAAATCCGCCCGATCCACCTGCCCTTCGAGAGTTATTTGGCTGGCACTTCTTGAATGTATTCTCAGTTGCTCCGCCGTAATCCTGCCCTTTACGACAGCTCCGGAACTCGCGTCAACCTCAACCGTTCGCTTCACGCTCAACGCGGCATCAAATTGAGCCGCCGAACTGACCGCAACGCGAAAACGCTCCGCCGAAAGGGGACCATCAGCCCAAAACTTAGCCCCGGAAGACAACTCCACCGATTCCAAATCCGGAGCTTCCACCTCCACATCCAAACTCCCAACCACAGACCTTACCCCCGGCACTGCTTGAAACCGAATCCTAAGCACCCCATTTTCTACCTGCGTTGACACATTTTCCAGCCACTGAGGGTTTCCGGCTTTCAACACCACCCGATGAGCATTCCCTTGCTTAAAACGAACCCTAATGCCTGCCGAAGTCTCAACCCCTTTAAA
Source organism: Bergeyella anatis (assembly GCF_036016955.1). Taxonomy (NCBI): domain Bacteria; kingdom Pseudomonadati; phylum Bacteroidota; class Flavobacteriia; order Flavobacteriales; family Weeksellaceae; genus Bergeyella; species Bergeyella anatis. Next base: position 30,226 of record NZ_JAYWXI010000016.1, read on the forward strand.
AGCCCCTACCTTACGCTCTTCCATCCTCGAAAAAGGAACACGCCCTTTATTCTGATCGTTCTTCCCTTGTTCTTCGTTGACCAAACGATTGACGTCCTCCATGGAAATTTTGCCCTCCAATAGCATAAACACACTCCCCTGAGGCGAATGGATATTGAGCAAAAGGTTATCCAAAACCCCGTCCAATACATTCCCCGCCAAAAAACGGATTTTTCCCTCCTTACGATTAACCGTCATCAACTCATCATAATTTAGGTTTTCCAACAGCGAAGCCACCTCCGTTTGAAGCCTTTTGCTCTCCTGAAGTTTATTCTCGTCCTTAAGCCCCAACGTATCCGAAGGTTTTTGAAAAACCAAAATCCGTAGCCCCTTAATCTTATTCAAAACAGGCTTAATAGCCTCAAAATCCGTATCGCCCAAATCCATCTTTCCCAACATCCCAAACATCGGTTTGGCAATCGTAATTGAAGTGACGCCTTCTGCCCCCTCATGCTTTTCAAAAAAATCACTAAGCGACTGATTCTGAGCCTGAATCAGCCCCAATCCACCCCAAAACATAAACCACAAAATAATCTTTCTCATGACCTTTTAATATTTTATCTGTTAAAAATCTTCCCCGTACCCCCCTGACACATTCGCCGCAGCCACCGTCTGCGAAACCTTATCGCTAAACAAATGCAAAGAGTATTTAACCACCTCAACCGCCTCCTTCTCGTCCTTTATCTCGTACCCGTTAACCATCACAAATTCGCCTTCGTATCCTTTATTCTTCTCTTTCCGAGGTTCCCGGGATGCATAATGTTGTTTTTTAGTCTTCTTTAGCCGATGACGTTTGGGAAGGATTTTGTTCATCACCGCTTCAGCCTCCTGGTCGCTACTGATGGATCGAACCAAAGAATCCTGAACCGAAAGCAACGAATCCTGAACCTTTGCCATTTCTCCCCCGACAATCCCGGACGCCCCGTGCTCCAGAACCCGCTTTTGAACCAGTCGAGTATCCATCCCCGGTTGCCCCGCCTCCGAGAGCATCAACATCACTCCCAGCCCTACCGCCAAAACCAACCCCGCAGCCACCCCATACCACCAACGTAGCGAGCGTTTCCGAAACGGCTTCTCACCAACCTCAGATTGAAGATTTTCCGCCTCCCTCAAAAAAGCATCAAAATCCCAATCCATTTTCTCGCCTTTCAAATCACGAAAAACGTCATCGTATTTATCCTGTAATTGTTCTTTGTTCATATTGCATCAATTGTGTAATCTTTTCTCTTATCTTCTGCCTTGCCCTCATCAGGTTAACCCGAACCGCATTTTCTTCCATCTGCAAAACCTCCGCTATCTCTCCCACCTCGTATTCTTCCACATCCTTAAGGTGAATCACCATTTTTTGCTTCTGCGGAAGTGCCTCGATATACCGAAGAATTTCGTCTTTAAGATTATTGACAGCCGGACGATACTGCTCATTATGGTGCAGCTGCAACTGGACAAACCCCATCTTGACCTCTTCATGCTTCAATCGGTTTAAGCATTCATTTTTCACGCACTTCATGGCAAACGATTTCAAATTCGCATAAGACGCCAATTGCTCCTTCATCTGCCAAAATTTAAGCATCAACTCCTGAACCACGTCCTCCGCCTCGTCCCCGCTTCCCACCAAACGCTTCGCAAAACGATACATCTCGTCCCGAAGACAGAATACCGTATCTCTGAATGTTTCGTGAGTCATAGTTTTTTAGTTTCCATTCATAAGACAATCCAAAAACCAATTCCGTTACATCCCTTATACTCTTTTTTTAAAAAAAATAAAAAAAACGCCGAAGTCCCAAACTCCGGCGCATCAAATCATGCTCTTAATCAGTATGTTTCGTAAATGTATTTCAAAATCGCCTTATCGGCTTCACCCAAAACAACCTTACGCCTCGCCATCGCTTTCTCCGCCACTTCATAAGCCTTCTCCAGTCGGAACTTTTCGTCCCCTTTCATCCCGCCCCAGCTAAAACCCTCCACAAGATTCGGCGGAAAACCACTCTTAAAAATATTCGCTGCTACGCCCACCACCGTGCCCGTATTCAGCTGGGTATTAATTGCCGTTTTCGCATGATCCCCCATAACCAGCCCCACAAATTGAAGCCCCGTATCCACAAAACGTTTTTTCTTGTAATTCCAAAGTTTAACGTTAGCATAATTGTTTTTAAGGTTAGACGAATTGGTATCCGCCCCCAGATTACACCACTCCCCAATCACCGAATTCCCTACAAAACCATCATGCCCCTTATTGGAGTACCCAAAAACCACAATATTATTGACCTCACCGCCAATTTTCGAATGCGGCCCTATCGTCGTAGCCCCATAAACTTTAGCGCCCAAGTTAAACTTAGCGCCCTCGCACAAGGCAATCGGCCCTCGCAAATGGCACCCCTCCATCACTTCCGCATCTTTCCCTATATAGATTTTTCCCGTTTTAGTATTCAGTGTTGAGAACTCCACCTGCGCCCCTTCTTCAATAAAAAGATCGGCGGCATCCCCCAAAAGACCATTGGTCTTCGAAAGCGGAGCCGAAGTCCGTCCCTTCGTAAGCAAAGCAAAATCAAAGTCAATCGCCCGATCGTTATAACGGAATAAGTCCACCGGCTGCCTGAAAAACAGTAGTTCTTCCTCCACTTCCGTCATTTTTTCGATTTGACTCAGGCTAAAGTTCGCCATATCCACCTTGGCCGCCAAAAGTTCATCCTCATACACCAAAGCCTCCCCCATCGCTAACGATCGAATCTGAGATAAAACGGCTTCAGAAGGAAGAAAATTAGGTACAACAAAAAGACTCTCCCCACGCTCCGGAGCCGGGTACTTTTCCTGCAAGAAATCCTCTGTAAGAAAAGCCACCCGATCGGTTTGCAAAAGCCTCTGCCAACGCTCGGAAAACGTCAGTATCCCACACCGCATCTCCGATACCGGACGAGTGAACGTTAAAGGAAGAAAATCCTCCCAATATTGCGCATCTGAAAAAACAAGTTGAAGCATCATCTGTAAAGAATAAAAAATTAAAGAAAAAAGTAAGAAGCCCTAAGGGCCCTAATCGCAAAATTACAACAAAAATGCCTTTCAAAAATTGAAAGGCATCCTTTATCGTCAAAATCCGAAAAATTACTTCGCAAATTTTTTGTACTTGTTCATGAATTTGTCTACCCTACCCGCTGTATCAACCAATTTCACTTTACCAGTATAGAAAGGGTGAGAGGTAGAAGAGATCTCCATTTTAATCAAAGGATAAGTTTCTCCTTCGTATTCAATCGTGTCTTTGGTTTCCGCAGTAGATTTGCACAAAAACATCTCGTCGTTACTCATATCCTTGAAAACAACAAGCCTATAGTTTTCCGGGTGAATTCCTTTTTTCATAATTTTTTTAATTTCTAAAAATTTATTTTTTTGAGTGTTTTGACGAAATGGTAATGGACATTTCATCGGGTAAATTTCAGACCGCAAAATTAAAAATATTTTTTTATTTATCAAAACTCTCGTCGTAATATTTTTTAGATGAATAGATTTACCTAAAAATATCTAAATTTGACCTTTGAACTTTGATTGATAAACCAACCTTCCAAACTATCATGCCGAATAAACCTCTCCTTTTGGCGCTCTTGCTCATCCTTACCGTCGTGCTGGGATGCCGCAAAGACGATTTTCATTTTGAAGAACCCTCCAAAGCACTGCGGTTTTCCCACGATACCCTAACCTTGGACACCGTCTACAGCCAAGTTCGCTCCGAAACTTACGCCCTAAAAATCTATAACGACGAAGACAAAGACCTGCGGATTCCCCGTATCCGTCTGGAAGGTGGCAATCAATCCCCCTATCGCATCAATATCGATGGAAAATCCGGTACGGAGTTTAGCAACATCCCTTTAAGGAAAAAAGACAGTCTCTACATTTTTGTAGAAATTGCTCCCATTGCCACCGCTACCGAAGCCATTGCAGAAGACAGAATCTTGTTTAGCACCCAGCAACACATCACCCTACTTTCAGTAGTGCAAGATGCAGAGTTTTTCGTTCAGACTTCAGACCACCCTAATATCCTTACTCAAAATACCACTTGGGACAATAGGAAAGCGAAAATCATCTATGGCGATCTAACTGTGGCGGAAGGAAAATCATTAACGATAGAAAAAGGGACTAAAGTCTATTTCGCAAAAAATTCTGGACTGAAAATTTCCAAAAACAGCACCCTGAATATCTCTGGAAGTCTGGGAGAAGAGGTCATCCTAAGAGGCGAAAGAAACGACCCTCGCTATGATACCATCCCTGCCAACTGGAATAGCATTCGCATAGAAGATGGTGCCGTTGCCAATATCCAACACGCTAAAATCTTCGGTGGAACCAATGGTCTGGAGTTGCACAATGCCACGGCTACGGTGAAAAACACCCTTATCCACACCTTCCAAAATTTTGGCATCAAAGCCGTTGCCTCCGCTATAGAGGCTCAAAATATGGTAATGAACAACTGTGGCGAAGCAGACCTAAGCATCTTTAAAGGGGGGAATATCCAACTCAATAAATGTACCTTAGCCAACTACTGGCAGATGAATGGTGCTTTACCTGCCTTAGCCCTCTCGGCATCCAACGAATGGACCAACCCTAATGGCGATAAAGAATATGGTGCCCTAACGCTGAATGTTCAAAACTCCATCCTCTATACGGGTAGAAGCAATGCCATACAGCTCGCTCCTACCACAGGACAAAGCTTTCAGTACACTTTTGCTAATCTCTTATTCAATATGGATAGCACGGCAGGTTTTGAGTTTGAGGGCAATGCCAACATTTCCAACGCCATCAAAAACGAAGACCCACTATTCATCAGCTATTATATCACCAAGATGAATCTTAGACTGAAAGAGGATTCCCCTATCAAGGATAAAGGCATCGGGGCTTATTAAATGACTAAAAGACGCTTTCGGGCGTCTTTTTTTATTCATTCTAAATGTCTTTTTTCTCTCTTATTCAAAGATTTCAGCGGTGTTGATTTTCAGGTCTGGGAATTTTTTAGAAACCAAAAATTCTCCTTCCACAAAAGGCTTATGGGTAACATATCTGCCATTTTCCAGAACATAAATCCAAACAACTTTCTCAGTAGGATGTACAATCCAATACTCTAAAACTCCCGCTTCTTCGTAAAGTGTAAACTTAACATCCATTTCCTTTTTAGAATTTCCTGGCGAAAGGATTTCTATAACCAAATCCGGAGCACCAATGCACCCTCTTTCATCTAATTTCTCAGGGTCGCAAATCACGCTTAAATCTGGCTGAACCACCGTGAATATCTTATCATCTTCCTTGTCCTGCTTAGGGATTCTTACATCAAATGGAGCAGTGTACAACTCGCATTTTTTTCCTTTAAAAATAGGAAAAAGAATCCCGTGTATATTACCTACTATCTTTTGATGATAACGAGCAGGTGCAGGACTCATTGCTAGAATTTTCCCTTTGAAAAGTTCTATTTTTTCCTTTACCTGCCATAGTAAATAATCTGCGTAAGAATAAGTTTTATTAAGGTCTAATTGATTAATATCCGTAATTGCCATAACCTCCATTTTTTACAAATATAGGAATTTTGTAAAAAAGTACTCCAAACCCAAAATCTGTTTTAGCTCCCCGTAAGAATACAGCATACAAGATAAGAAGTAAAACGAAAGAAGCCGTCTTATAACTATTGTGAGATATCATTTTCATTTTTCTGCCTTATCACTCTCTCCTACCATAAAAGCTAAAATAGCTAAACAAATAAAAAATATTATAAAAAATTCAATTATTCCTATCCCAAGATAAAGGCAAAGTAGTTTAACCACTATAAATAAAATCGCCCTTGGTATCCATTTCATATTTTTTTCCCACGAATTTAAATAGAAAACCACCCTAAAATAATTACCTTTAAGAATAAATTATTACCTTTGTCAATAAATATATTCTTATTATGAATGATATTATCAGTAAAAACATTAGAAAGTTTAGAGAACTGAAAGGCTATAGCCAAGAATATATGGCACACGAATTAGACATCACGCAGGCTTCCTATGCCAAGCTGGAAAACAATTCTACTAAAATCAATGTGGAAAGGCTTTTCACCATCGCTAAAGTGCTGGAAATGGATGTAGCCGATATCCTAGAACTGAATAAACAAACGATTTTTAATCAAAACAACAATATAAATGCTTTTGGAAATATAGACCAATTCCATCAAGAAAGTAAAGAAATCTACGAAAAACTTATCCAAGCAAAAGACGAACAAATAGTACTGCTAAAATCCCTTTTGAAGAATTATATTAATGATTAATTAATCTTTTAATCTTTTTAATTTTTATGCCCATAACCCAACTTCAAAGCCAAGTAGATGAATGGATTAAGACCATTGGTGTCCGCTATTTTGATGAACTGACCAATATGGCCATCCTTACCGAAGAAGTAGGCGAAGTCGCCCGCATCATCGCTCGCAGATACGGAGAACAATCCGAAAAAGCATCGGATAAAACCAAGGACTTAGGCGAAGAACTGGCAGATGTTCTTTTCGTTACCCTTTGCCTTGCCAACCAAACGGGAGTAGACTTGCAGAAAGCTTTTGATAACAAAATGAAAATCAAAACCGAACGCGATAAAGAACGCCACCAAAAGAATGAAAAACTAAAATAATGCTTCTTCCAAAATCCAAACTTACCCCCAATCAAACCATCACCCTTTCAGGATCTAAAAGCGAATCCAACCGCCTTCTGATATTGCAAAAACTTTGGGGAAATTTCGCAATAGACAACCTTTCTAACGCTCAAGACACCGCACTGCTGCAAAAAGCATTGGCGTCAGACCAAGCGGTAATCGACATTCACCATGCAGGAACGGCCATGCGTTTTCTCACCTCTTATTTTGCTGTTCAAGAAGGCCGCACTGTTACCCTCACCGGTTCGCAAAGGATGAAAGAACGCCCTATCCATCATCTGGTAACAGCTCTTAGAGATTTAGGCGCAACGATAGACTATTTGGAAAACGAAGGCCTCCCGCCTCTGAAAATTCAGGGTAAAAAACTCACAAAAAACTGCGTAGAGATTCCCGCCCATATTTCCAGTCAGTTTATCACTTCTCTGCTGCTGGTGGCCACTACTTTGGAAAACGGTTTGGAAATTCATCTTACGGGGACAATCACTTCCCGCCCTTACTTGGAAATGACCGTAAAGCTGATTGCCGCTATTATTGGAGAAAATATAACGTTTGAAAACAACATCATCCGCATTTCACCCACTCGGAAAGCCCTGCCCATCCGAAACTTTATTGTGGAGAGCGATTGGTCTTCGGCGTCGTATTTCTATTCTTTGGCCGCCCTTGGAAGAGAGCCCATTCAGCTAAACCATTTCAAGAAAAACTCTCTGCAAGGCGATTCTGCTTTGGCAAACCTCTACGAAAACTTTTTCGGGATCATCACTGAATTTTCCGATGAAAGCACAATATCCCTTTCCCCATTGGAGCATTTCCCCTTTCCGGAACGCATCGCTTTGGATATGAATGATTGCCCAGACATTGCCCAGACGCTTTGCGTAACGGCGAGCGGTCTGAAAATCCCTTTTGAAATCACCGGATTGGGAACCCTGAAAGTCAAAGAAACCGACCGTCTCGTCGCTCTTAAAAACGAACTCCTAAAAATCGGAACCCGTACAGAAATAACCGAAAACAGCATCCGTTCGGTGAAGTTTGAGGAGGCGCATTCCTGCCCTTCAATCGCTACCTACAACGACCACCGCATGGCCATGAGCTTCGCTCCATTCTGTCTGATTGCTCCCTTGGAAATCGAACATCCCGAAGTGGTGGAAAAATCGTATCCGAATTTTTGGGAAGATCTCGGGAAAGTTACCCGCCCTATTTAATCATTAACCAAAAAAAAGAATTTTGAAAAAAATAATCGTCATCACAGGAACCTCCACCGGTATAGGCTTTGCCTTAGCCGAGTATTTTGGGAAAAAGGGACATCACGTTTATGGCCTTAGCCGAAAAACAGCGGACAGCCCTCACTTTACGAGTTTAGCCACGGATATCACGGACGAAAGCCAAGTCCGCAATGCCATCGCTCAAATTCTGAATCGAGAAGACCGCATCGACTTGCTCGTCAATAATGCGGGAATGGGCATGGTCGGTGCCGTGGAAGACGCTAAAAAAGACGAAATACTACGCCTTTTCAACCTTAATCTGGTAGGAGCCGTGCAGACCATGAATGCCGTTCTGCCCCAAATGCGGAAGCAATCGGCGGGAAAAATCATCAATATTTCCAGTATTGGTTCGGAAATGGGACTGCCTTTCAGAGGTTTTTATTCGGCCTCAAAATCGGCTTTGGACAAGGTTACCGAAGCCATCCGTTACGAGGTTTACCCTTGGAATATCGAGGTTTGTGCCCTCCATTTGGGCGACATCAAAACCAATATTGCCGACCATCGTGTACGTTCGGAGGTATCGGCACCTTACCAAAAAGTTTTTGAAAAAGTCTACGCCCTGATGAACGCCCACGTCAATGAAGGCTCCTCCCCCGAGGAAGTCGCTCGATACATGGAGAAGTTGCTTTCCAAAACCTCATGGAAAGCCCACTACTACTTCGGTAAACCCGGGCAAAAAATAGGAGTCCCTCTAAAATGGATTCTTCCGCAACGCTTTTACGAAAGCCTGATGAAAAAATACAACCAAATGGATTAGTCGCTTGAAACTGTTTTGGAGCATAATTCTTAGCTTTTGTTGCGCATTTATTGGTGCCCAGCAAAGGACTTATATGCTTATTGACATCGGCAATCAGGCGCATTACCCGAAAAAAGATTCAGCCTCGGCCATTCGCTTTCTGGATTCCTTGGCTCAGAACCATTATTTTTTCACAGAACTCAAAGAGGTTCGTACCAACGGCCAACACGTTGAAATCTTTTTTGACAAAGGCCCCAACTACAACAAAGCCCATGTTACCCTTTCGGAAGAGCTCGCTCGGTTTTCCGGGTTGCCCGCTTCATTATTTACCCGTAATTTGGATTCGTTGAAAAAAACACTGCACGAGCAATACGTAGCGAAAGGGTATTCGTTCAGCCGGATTAAAACCCTCTATCAGGGACTGAATCAGGGCTTACCCAAAGTTAAACTCTCCGTCATTGCCGGAAGTCAAAGGCGCATTGACGGCTTTGCCCTTCGTGGTTATAATCAAGTCCCCCGCCGTTTCCTGAAAAACCTCGAAAAAGAATACCTCGGAAAACCCTACGAATCCCGAAATCTTTCGGCCCTTCAGAAAACCCTTCAAGCGCATCCGTTCCTCTCTTTGGAACGCCCTGTTCAAACGCTGTTTACCAAAGATTCGACTACGGTTTACCTTTTCCTCCAGAAAAGAAAAGCCAGCACCTTCGACGGGGTTGTAGGCTTTGGAAACGATCAAAACGAAAAATTCAGTTTTAACGGAACCCTGCACCTCCAGTTTCGCAATATTTTTAATGGCTTTGAGCATATCGGACTGTATTGGCAACGCAACCCTGAGCGTGGTCAAACTTTCGATTTGCAAACCGATTTTCCCTACCTTCTGAAATCCAATATCGGCATGCAGACCAGCCTGACCATTTTCCGGCAAGATTCGGCTTTCGCCAACGTAAAGTTTTTTCCCTCGCTGTATTACCATCTCGACACCCGTCAAAAAATAGGCTTCCGGGGAACGCTCGAACTCTCCACCGTTGCACTTCCCACCTCCCTTCTCACCAAAGATTACAGCAAAAAAGGGTTCGGACTGTGGTACGACTATGCGTTGCCAAGTGCCGTGGAACTGTTCGTGCATGACACGAAAATTAACCTCCAAACCCACCTGCTCCATGTTCGTTACGGCAATGAACCCGCTCCCCACCCCCAGTATAGTTTTGCCGTTTCGGGTGAAAAAAACTGGCCTCTAAAGGGGAACCATTGGCTCAATTTGAAAGGCGAGGCCACTCTCATGTCGGCTAAAACCGCACCAGCCTACAACGAACTTTTCCGTCTCGGAGGATGGAACTCGCTGCGTGGCTTCAATGAACGCACGCTACTGGGAGACGCCTATTATTATGCCGGTGCAGAGTACCGTTACCTTATCTGGCAACAAGCTTTTTTCGATGTATTCTTCCAATACGGACGGCTCCGCCATTCTTCTTTAGACCTCCGCCCCCAACTTTACAGTATGGGCTTCGGATTTAATTTTTTCCTGCCCGTTGGGTTAATAAGCTTTCAGATTGCCAATGGCAGCGAGTTTGGACGTGCCGTAGGTTTTCGGGATACCAAAATTCACTGGGGCATCGTCAGCCGCTTTTAACCGCTTTTTATTACGACAAACCCAATGAAATCTAAGGTTTTTTGTGATTTTTAGGGTTTTTGAAACTGAAAATTGAAATAAATCAGGGTAAAAAACTTGTGCATGTCCTCATAGTTTTCTACATTTGGCTCTGTTATGCTTTTGGGACCCAATCACATCCGAAAAAACGAAAAAAAACAACCGAAAAATTTGGTGGTTTCGGATAATCGTGTAAACACACACACACACACACACACACACACA
>NZ_JAYWXI010000151.1:0-417 GCF_036016955.1 Bergeyella anatis
ATTTTCTTCAAAGAGCTTTCTTTTTAGTTCTGTGAAAATTGATTTTTTCCTTAAAGTTGGACAAATAAAAACTAAAATAGAATTTTCTTCCAATCTTTTCAAGTACGAAATTGGTTGATTTTCAGTTAAAGAAGCCCAAAATTTCGCTTCAATTATCAACACCTCTTTTCCTAAATTATTAACTCCAGAAATGTCCGTTCTTCCCAAATCCTTTTTTGTAATTTGATTAGAGTATGTTAACTCCGGAACTTCAATTTGAGTTTTATAGAACAAAAAAGATTTCAGATAACTTCTTGCAACTTTTGAATTTTGAAGAATATATTTTAACCCTTCAGAAGCAATATCTTCTTGAGAAGATTTTATTTGTGTATAAAACTTTGCGAGTAATGACATTTATTAATTTTTAGGAAGTCTTCC
>NZ_JAYWXI010000152.1:0-415 GCF_036016955.1 Bergeyella anatis
TCCTTGTGTAAGGTTCGATATTTTACTCGGTGGTATCAAACTATCCATTTGTGTACTAATCGAAGTCGATTTATCACTTCGGTTAATGGTCATACTTTGGCGTTTTTGTAAGACTTTACCGAAACGCTCGGACAAGGTTTTCGCTGTTTCACCCACAACCTGCCCACTGAAAATATTGCCCACTGTATTTTGAATTACCTTACTTTCTTTATCGCCATAATCCCTTGTTAGTTGTGAAAAGTCTTGAAAACCTAAACACACCGCCACTTTGTTACTCCTTGCTGTGGCAATCAAATTATCTAACCCACGAAAATAAATCGTTGGGAGCTCATCAATAATCACAGACGACTTTAACTGTCCTTTTTTGTTGATGAGTTTTACAATACGAGAGTTATAAAGCCCCAAGGCTGCCGAA
>NZ_JAYWXI010000153.1:0-411 GCF_036016955.1 Bergeyella anatis
CTATATTTTGTGGAAAGTTTAGAGATACCAAGCGGAACGGCTTATACTCCTCCGTTATTATGGAAAGCGACTAAGCAAAGTTTGAGTATATACGCTTTAAAATCTAACCGCAGACCCACAGCCAAAACAAAATTGTATTATGCTCCTTTTTTTAATGTTTATCAAAATGGTAATGTATGTATGGGGAGTGTGAATATAGATATTAAAAAAACGACCTCATTAGAGGACTTTATACAAGCGTGGGAAACCTATTTTTTTGAAAGTTATTTCAGTCATTTGCAAAATTTCAACCCTATCAATGGTAATTGCGTAAGCCTTTGGAAAGAACTCATCAACACAGATAAGCCATTCCCAAACGAACAGCTTAGACCAAATAATAAAACTCTAAAAGATATTTTATAATGGAAACGA
>NZ_JAYWXI010000154.1:0-408 GCF_036016955.1 Bergeyella anatis
TGTAAGCTCCCCCGAAAACAGTACAATTTAAAAGTATAAAATTATTAAATTTAAATTGTCAGAAACATTATGAAAAAGAGCAGATTCAGTCCGGAGCAGATAGCTAAGATATTGAAGGACTACGAGAACGAGAGTAGCAGCGAAGAGCTGTGCCGCATCCACGGGATAAGCCGGCAGACTTTCTATAAATGGAAGAGTAAATATTACGGTATGGAATCCGGCGATTTAAAGCGGTTAAAACAGCTCGAGGAAGAGAACGCGAAGCTTAAACGTATGTACGCCAACCTGGCGCTGGATCTGGAAGCCGCGCGCTATATCATCGAAAAAAAGCTTTAAAGCCCTGCCAGAAGAGAGTTTTGGCTAAGGAACTTCAGCGCGAGGAAAAAATGGGCATCAGCAGGGCGTGCC
>NZ_JAYWXI010000155.1:0-407 GCF_036016955.1 Bergeyella anatis
TAACGTTTGGCAAATTGGCGATGGAGCCGACTTTTAGCACAAATGTTGAATAGAATTACTAATCTTCAACATTGCACAAAAGTTCAATAGAAGTACTTCACCGGCTCTATTGCCAATTTGTTTGTTATGTGCCGTTTTATTCCATTTTATACATTTAACAATTGCTGAAACGTAAAGTCGGGTTTAAACATTTCAATTTCGTTTTGAGTTGATTCTTCTTGTGCTTCTTTGCCATAGATAAACATTTGCTGTTCATAATTTTCAATAGCCTCTTCAATGCTGTTAAATTTCCCATTGGTCAGATTATCCGACAATATCAAGGCATCCATCAACCCGCTGTTTACGCCTTGTCCTGCAAAAGGAGGCATCAAATGAGCAGCATCTCCAATCATCGTTATGGGTAATGG
>NZ_JAYWXI010000156.1:0-407 GCF_036016955.1 Bergeyella anatis
GCTCCAGGTGTATAAGGAATATAAAGCCCTCTTTGACCGTCTAAATCGTAGGCAGTTACCGATACGGGAACGATACGCCCTTGATATTCCAATGAACTAATATCTAACAATAGCCGTCCCTCATCTATCTTTGCCATAGCGGTCAAAAGCGTACCTTTGGGCAGTACCATTCCTGCCACTCGGATAGGCTCTAAAAGTCGCAAAGGAATACGGTTGTTTTTATCAATGCGTTGTTCGGTGTGAATACAGGCTTTAATACTGTTTTTGAGTATCGGTTGTTCTTCCTTTTGGCTTTCCATAGAATGAAAACCTCTTTGGTTTTGTTGTACCCAATTTTCCAATGATTTCTCATCGGATAAGGCTCTTGGAAGTTGGCTGACGACCTTATTAGAAACGCTATATACGGG
>NZ_JAYWXI010000157.1:0-404 GCF_036016955.1 Bergeyella anatis
TCTGAAAGTTTCCAGAAATTATAAAATAAACGAGAGTCTAATCGATGGGCTATTTCATGAAACAACTCTTGTTCAAACATTTCTGTATCTACTCGAAAACGAAAAAACTCATTTTCAAAAGGAGAAAAGAAACTCCTTGCCGACTTCTGTTCTTGTTTTTGCTTTTTATACTCATCAATCATCGCTTCCGCACCCTTATCAAATATATGTTCGTGCGGTGCGTGGGTATAGCTCTGTGGAAGCATATCGTATAAGCTATCACGAGAAAGGTCGATGGATACCATTTGCAAACTATCATAATGATAATCAATAATGTTTGCCTCTAAAATATCATACCGATAAGCTCTTGAAAACTGCCCCTGATGATTGACAATGTACTGCTGATTTGAAATCACGCCATTACG
>NZ_JAYWXI010000158.1:0-404 GCF_036016955.1 Bergeyella anatis
GTATTTTTACGGATGTCTTTTACGAATTTTTCGGAACTTTTCTTTTTAGGTGTTTCCATAATTAAATGTAATTCTTTTTTTGAAAACACTCCTTAACTATTATACTATATAATGTCTACTTTTTGCTGACGATTTACATACATAGTTGAATACATACCGATTTATAGATATACATACTCACTTATGTACTTATTTACGCATATACTTACCTGCGTAAGTAGGTAGCTATGTAGGTATGCACATACATTTGTACGCACAAAGGAACATCAAATAGGAATATGGCTGAAATAGGTGGTATTTATTGGCATTTTGTGGCTCTTTATGGCACTTAAAAAATCATTGTCAGTCTATTGTTTATCCGTTGTTTTGTTATGAAAACAGAATAATGAGTAGCCTCAAAAAAA
>NZ_JAYWXI010000159.1:0-402 GCF_036016955.1 Bergeyella anatis
CAAAACTTTAAAAACCCTTTTTATGATGATAAAAATCCCTCTTGTAATATTTACAAGGATAAAAAAACAGGCATCTATCGGATTAAAGATTTTGGGGATCCTCGTTTTAATGGCGATTGTTTTTCCTTAGTTGGCTATTTATATGGTTTGGATTGCACACAGCCTCACGACTTTGTAGAAATCCTAAAAATTATCAATCAAGATTTAAGTTTAGGATTAGATATTTCTTATTCTAATACACCTAAACGCCCCCAAAGAAAAATTAAAGTGGAGGCTAATCCCGCAACAACTATCGAATCGCCTAGCTATCGTCCCTATATGATAGTAGATAAGAACTTCAGTAAAATAGAACTTGACTATTGGGAAACATTTGGAATAACGAAAACAGTTTTAGATATATTT
>NZ_JAYWXI010000160.1:0-400 GCF_036016955.1 Bergeyella anatis
GCCAATACGCATTTCTTCTGGCGATAGACAAATGTCTTGTAAACTTTGATGGGTGTCTGGGGTTAAACTAAAATAGCGTTCCCATAAGCCTTTGGAATTTTTATCGCCGATGTAATCTTTTTCGGTCAATCGAGTGAGTTTTAGAAATCCACTATCATTCAAGATGCGTTCAAATTGTGCAACGGCTTCTAAAAAGCGAGTGAAATGTTCCTTTTGGGTTACTTGTTTTGGAAGAAAATGCCCTTTGCAAAGAGAGGAAAAGTTACTTTGGGTTTGCATTCTCTTTTCAGTGGTTTGTGTTATGAATAGATAGCAACGATGATTTAGAAAAGGGCGTTCATTAAAATGTCTTTCGTATGAACGCGTTAAAAAACTTAGATTTTCTTTTTGAATATTAGGT
>NZ_JAYWXI010000017.1:0-29188 GCF_036016955.1 Bergeyella anatis
TTCAGAGTGAGAGAAAGGGGGACATTGTCTCTCTTTCCTCTCTGAAAAATAAATGTTTTTATTGCTTATTATCCGCACCCAAAAAGTTGCATTTATAAGTTGAATTCAAGATGTCTATATTAATAATATTTGCAATTTATAATTTCGGATATGCGTTTGGAAAAATTCTTTATAGAATACAAAACTAAAATAAAAACATGGCTTCGATTGAACAAAGTTGGAGACTAAATCCACTTCAATTCTGTATCTTCGCAAATATTTAAATAGACGGGGAGGTGGACATAAAGGCAGTAATGCTCTGAAAATCTCGGTCAAGACCGATTAAGTTCGTGAAAATAGACCACTACGGTTAGTCTATTTATTAAGAGGGTCTACAAAATAGCCCCTCTTATTTTTTTGCTCCCATGACCTTGGAAACTTTACTATAACCTGCCGTCGAGTTACAGAAATCAAACGACTACTTTTGGATATAAATAGCCCTTTTACGCTATTATCATTCTCAAAAAAACGTTCCTTTTTTAGCCCAATATCACCTTATTATCAATATCGCTTGTAAAAGAACAAAAAATCCTTATTTTTGGAAACGGAACGTTATCGAATAGGCCTCTATTTTAAGCTCCGAACCTCATTCATGGAGCGGTGCCTGAAATGCTCTTCCATTATTGACTTACTATGAAAAAGAAAACAATCTTCCTTTACCTTCCCTGCCTGATTTTGCTATGGCATTGCGAAGCGCCCACTCCTCAAAAAAGTGCGCCCGCCCAACCCACGAATCTGTCAAAATCCTCCTTACTATGGAAGGGAAAACTTATTCTCGGGCACGAAACCGCTTCTTTTTCCCCCTGCGGCTCTACCTCTGCGTATTGGATTATCGATGAATCTTCAACACTGGATTCTCTTTACGCTCAGGCTAACCGAAACGCCTCTTCGCCCTACCCTGAAACCTACTGCGAAGTTATTGCGGAAGAGCACCCCAAAGCCGAAGAAGGCTTTGCTGCCGATTACGACGGCACTCTGAAAGTAAAAAAAGTCCTGAAAGTAGCCCCTTGGACGTCCACGAATTCTTGTCGGTAATTTCTAAGCAAAAGCTGCTTCATGAGATCCATCCTTGAAAAAATCATTCTATTGGTTGTCTTTTTGACACCAGGGTATTTCGGTATTCAGAGTCTACTGAGCTCCTTTCAGAGCGATTATTTCCAAATCCCCGACTTTATCTTTGGGGCATTCCTTTGCTTCCCGCTCTTTCTTTATGGGCTCTCTATTTTATTTCCTTTAAATCTAACCAACATTAATGTAGATCTGACCTACAAAGACCTCAAACAACACTCTTCTTCCGGTTTGGCC
Organism: Bergeyella anatis; assembly: GCF_036016955.1. Lineage (NCBI taxonomy): Bacteria > Pseudomonadati > Bacteroidota > Flavobacteriia > Flavobacteriales > Weeksellaceae > Bergeyella > Bergeyella anatis. The sequence continues at coordinate 1,345 of NZ_JAYWXI010000017.1, forward strand.
AAATACCTCTCTGTCTTTTTCAGTTTTTTATCCTTATCCATCGGGATTGGCGAACGCAACGAAAATCAAACCATCCAAAACCAAAAGGATTTTGCCACCGTACCGATCACCCTAACCGAAGCGCCCCGAATAAAAGGTAAAATAAAGTCGTTAGCCCCCTTAAAATCGAAAGAATACCCCGACTACCAGTTTAACCTCCCCAGTTTTTACCAAGACTATTTTGATAGCAACGCATTCAAGAGCGAAACTAAAATGCCCGCCACCCTTTATCTCACCATAAGCCGAAACGATTATTTAAAGAAAATAAAGAAAACAAAGGAGCCTTCCTTCCTCGAAAAACATTTTGGATGGCGCTTCATCAATGTTTACGGCCTAAGTTCATCCACAAAAACCTTCTACGACCTGAGTTCAATCGGCAATTACCGAAGTTCCCTGAAAAAAGGTCAAAAATTCTACTGGCTATTGGCTGCCGCCTTACTTGCCATCGCTTTCTATTTGAAAATCAAAGACCGAACCCCTGCCCCCAAAATTCACCGCCTCAACCCCTAAATTTACACTGCAAAAAAGCGCGGCCTTCCCAAGGGAAGGCCGCGCTACTTTCTAAATACCCCTTTCGGGACGGGTTTTATTGACGGTCTGCTGCCGCCGCTTTTACCGTTTTTGAAGGAAGGTAGATGTTAAATCCTACCTGAGCCCCTACGTTAGCCGTGTTTCCTGCTCCCGTAATAGTATTGAGTTTCAACATACCCTCCACCGATACGTTTTGCGTGATGAAGTAAGCATAACCTGCCCCTGCACCAAGTTTAACGCCATTGGCATTGCTTCCTCCAGAGGCGCTACTGTTGTTTCCACCGAAACCTGCACTACCTTCTGCGAAGAAAGCACCGTTGTTCAACATGCTGTTGATTTCGCTATTGGTGAAGTAGTATCTCGCAAACGGTGCGATCGCCCAGTTCGTTTGGCTTACGGAACTTCCGTTTGGTTTATCCACGGACAATTCCACCCCGGCACCAACCACAAACCGGTCGCTCACGAAATAACCGGCTTTCGGCGTTAGGGAAAGGCTCAATCCGTTGGTGAACTGCATGTCGGCCAAGCTGGAACCCACCATCCAGTTTCCTTCCTGAAGTTGCGCATTAGCCATTCCAAAAAGCCCGATAGCGGACGCTAATAAAATCTTTTTCATAATAAAATCGTTTATAGTTAGTTTTCGGATAAAAGACCTGCAATTTTCACACCCAAAGTCCTTTTCAAAGCGATTTTATCGAAATTATGTAAAACGAAAAGAAAATCCTGAAAACCCACCGAAAGCCGATTTCCTCACCCTTCTTTTGCCTGCAAATCTTCCGCTAATACCTCGCAAGCCTCATCCAACAACCGGTAAACCATTTCAAACGCTTCCATCCCGTCATAATAAGGATCCGGAACTTCACAGGGCCCCGTACCCCCGGCAGCCTTCAGAATCAGTTGCACCTTAAGGCGTTGCTCTTCGCTAGCAGCCATCTTACAAGCCTCCCTGAAGTTTTGCTCGTCCATGCAGTAAATCACATCAAAAACTTCAAAATCCCTCGGCGTTATCGGCCTGGAACGATGGGCGCTCAAATCAATCCCGTGCCTTTCCGCCGTTTGAATGGAACGACGATCAGCCGGCTTTCCTTCGTGAAAGGACAAAAGCCCCGCACTGTCCACCAGGAAACCCTCTCCCAGCTTCGCTCTCAGAATCCCTTCCGCCAAAGGACTTCGGCAAATATTCCCCAAACATAACATTAGTATTTTCATCGCATTTGTTTTTAGGTTAAAAAAAAACGCCCGAAGAGATCGTTCGATTTCCTTCGGGGCGGTTCTTATTTTATCGCATTCTGCTGATTTTACTTTTTTATTCTTTCGGAGAGTTCCTTTACATACTTCTTCACCTCCTTATCCACTTTGGCCACATCCCTAATGGTATCGCAGGCGTACATGACCGTAGAGTGGTCTTTCCCTCCCATTTCCTCGCCGATTTTGGAAAACGTGGCATTGGTAAACTCCTTAGAAAAATACATGGCCAACTGTCTTGGCAGCGCAATATCCCTTTTTCTCGAGCGGGAAAGCAACTGATCCCGATTAATCCCGAAATATTCGCAAACCACCTCCTGGATGTACGGAATATTGATGATTTTTTTCTGAGTGGAAGCAATCTTGTTAATGGTTTCCTTGAGCAGCTCAAGACTTAAATCCGATTTGTAAATTGTAGAGTAAGCAATCACCGAATTAATCACCCCGATCAGTTCCCTGACGTTGGAATTCACTTCACCAGCCAAATAATCGACCATATCGTCCGTCAAGACAATACCATCCCGACTGAGCTTGTCCACGATAATTTTTCTTCTCGTATCGAAATCCGGTGCTTTAACCTCCGCCGAAAGCCCCCATTTAAAACGAGAAACAATCCGCTCCTGAATATCCTGAATATCCACCGGAGCCTTATCGGAAGTCAAAACAATCTGTTTGCCGTTTTGGTGAAGGTAGTCGAAGATATGGAAAAAACTATCCTGAGTCGCCGCCTTTCCAGAAAGAAACTGGATGTCGTCAATAATCAAAACATCCACCATTTGGTAGTAATTCTGAAAATCCGTTTTGTTCTGAGCCTTGGCCGCCGAAACAAACTGCTGGATAAACTTCTCCGAAGATAAGTAAAGCACTACTTTGTCGGGAAAATTATTTTTGACCTCCAACCCGATGGCATGAGCCAAATGCGTTTTTCCGACCCCCACACCGCCATGAACAAAAAGCGGATTGAACGCCGTTGCCCCCGGACGCTTGGCAATGGATTTCGCCACGGTGGACGCAAATTTATTACTCTCACCTTCCACAAAATTATCAAACGAAAGATGCGGAATAAGGTTGGACTCGATATTCACCTTCTTAATCCCCGGAGCCACCATAGGATTAACCAATTTCCGAGCGGCCGGCATCGCTTCCTGCACCTTAGGCGCCGGAACCGAATTCCCCCGAACCTTCTGAACGATCGGTTGCTCCTTCCCCGAAGGTTTGTTCTCCATGACGGAGTACCAAAGCTTAACCCCTTTGCCGATGTTTTTTCTCAGTGCCGCAGAAAGCAGAGACAAGTAATTATCCTCAATGTATTCCTTGTAAAAATCACTCGGAACCAAAAGCGTAAGGTTATGATTAACCAATGACAAAGGTTCAACCTTATCAAAAAGCAAGTCAAAAGATTTTTCCAGCTTTTTAAGATCGTCATTATCCTCGGCTGCATTGAGGTTATCCCTCATAAACCGAAGACACTTTTCCCATATCAATGATAAATCTTGATCCATAAATTCTGACGTAAAAAGGGTTATTTGAAGTACTGCTTTTAGGCAGCAAACGGAAGGCAAAGATGAACATTTTTATTACTAAAAAAAAGTTTCAAGCACCTTGATTTTTAAAAAATATATTCGTATGTTGGGACTAAATTAAAACAAAATGATACATACAAAACACTCAATAAGAGTACGTTATGCAGAAACCGACCCAATGAAATACGTCTACTACGGCCACTACGCCCAGTACCTTGAGGTCGCCCGAGTAGAGCTGTTCCGAAGCCTGGGGATTTCCTACGACGAAATCGAAAAACAAGGGGTATGGCTCCCCGTTTCGGAATACCAAATCAAATACTTAAAACCCGCCCGATACGACCAACTTTTAGAGATCCACACCCGCATCCGAACCAAGCCCGGCGTGCGAATAACCTTCGACTATGAAATCTTTAACGAAGAACGGGAAAAACTAACCGAAGCCCAGGTAACTCTCTATTTTTTCGATGCGGAAAAACAAAAAATCATCCGTTGTCCGACATTTTTGAACCAACTGATCGAAAAACATTGGAAAGAAGAGTAACCGTTGCCTTCTAAGTCTTTTTTTGATACTTTCGCTTTTTTAACCGTTCAAAATCCAAAAAAACAATGAATATACTGCTGGCCTCCACCTCAACACTCTATGGAGAAAACTACTTGGAATACCTCACCGAAGAACTCCGATCGCTCTTTTCAGGACTCGAAGAAATTTTGTTTATCCCTTACGCCCGCCCCTCAGGCCTTTCCCACGATGATTACACGACCAAAGTCCGCGAGGCTTTCCAAACCTTAGGCCTTCGCGTGAATGGACTTCACCAATACAGCAATCCTCAAAAAGCCATACAAGAAGCCCAAGGTTACTTTACGGGAGGCGGCAACACGTTCCTTTTAGTCAAAACCCTCCACGAAAAACAACTCATGCCCCTACTGGCCCAACAAGTCAAAAACGGCAAACCTTACTTGGGATGCAGCGCAGGAAGCAATATCGGCGGAGTAAACATGAAAACCACCAACGACATGCCCATCGTCTATCCTCCTAGTTTCGATTGCATGGCTCTGGTTCCCTTCAACCTGAATCCGCACTACCTTGACCCTCAGCCGGAATTAAAGCACAACGGCGAAACCCGCGAAACCCGAATTAAGGAATTCCTAACCCAAAACGACACCAAAGTCATCGGCCTGAGAGAAGGAAACTGGATTCGGAGAAAAGGCGACCTCATCACCGTAGAAGGCCGCCATTCCACAAGAGTTTTCGAAAAAGACCGCCCGCCGTACGAAGTAGAACCCGGCAGCCGGTTGTAAGAAAAAAAACTCCGCATCAAGAGCGGAGTTTTTTCATTCGTATTTATTTTTCCATTTTCGTTGCAGTTCTTCCTTAATTTTTTTCTCGGTCGCATTCGTTCCCGGACGGTAAAGCGTCGTCCCAGAAAGCGACTCGGGCAGATATTCCTGCTCGACAAAATGATTCTCATAATGGTGAGCGTAACGATACCCCTTCCCATAATCCAACGATTCCATTAACTTGGTAGGCGCATTACGCAATGGCAATGGCACCGGCAAATTCCCCGTACGCTTCACCAAATCCAAAGCCGAATTAATCGCTTCGTAAGCCGTATTCGATTTGGGAGATACCGCCAAATAAATAGCCGTTTCACTTAAAATAATCCGCGCCTCAGGGTAGCCGATAACATTCACAGCCTGAAAGCATTGATTAGCCACCGTCAAAGCATTCGGGTTTGCCAAACCAATATCTTCCGCCGCAGAAATGAGCATCCGCCGCGCAATGAATTTGACATCCTCTCCCCCCGCAATCATGCGCGCCAGCCAATACACCGCCCCGTTAGGATCGCTTCCCCTTATGGATTTAATAAACGCCGACACAATGTCATAATGCTGCTCCCCATTTTTATCATATACCGGCATCACCTCCTGAAGCACCGCCATCACCTCCTGATCGGTAATCGTACGGGTATCAGACCCCAAATATTGCCCCAAAACCAACTCTACCGAATTAATCAGCTTCCGGGCATCCCCGCCCGAATACTGAATCAATGCTCCTTTGTCTTTCAGAACAAAAGAAGTCCCTTCGTTTTCGTTAAATTTTTCGGACGCAATAGTACAAAGCGCTTCCAATTTTTCGTAACTCAGCGGCTTAAGCACATAAACCTGAGCACGCGAAAGCAAAGCCGAAACCACCTCAAAACTCGGATTCTCGGTCGTCGCCCCCACCAACACAATCCATCCCTTCTCCACCGCATGAAGAAGAGAGTCCTGCTGGGATTTATTAAACCGATGAATCTCGTCGATAAACAAAATCGGCGACTTGCCGGAAAACAAATTCTGACGTTTCGCCTCCTCTATCACCTCCCGCACGTCTTTCACCCCGCTGGAAACCGCCGACAATTTGAAAAACTTCCGCCCCGAATGTTCGGAAATAATCTCCGCCAACGTAGTCTTCCCCGTTCCCGGAGGCCCCCAAAAAATAAGGGAATTAAGCGTATCGTTTTCGAGCATCCTGCGCACGGTCCCCTGGGGCCCCGTAAGATGCTCCTGCCCCAAAACCTCATCCAAAGTGTGAGGCCGGAGCTGCTCGGCTAAAGGTATTTGACGACTCAAAAATTTATCTTTTAAAAAGCAAAGGTAAGAAATCTGCAATTTCAGAAAAAAATCCCAAATTTATACCTACTTTTGCATAGCTTTGAATACGTTAATCCATAAAATATTAACTTTTCCGCTAATCGTATTGATAAAATTTTACCAGTACGCCATTTCGCCTTGGCTGGGAAAAAACTGCCGATATACCCCCACCTGCTCCCACTACATGCTGGGAGCCCTGGAGCAGCACGGCTTCTTCCGAGGCGTTTGGCTGGGATTAAAAAGAATTTCCCGATGCCATCCTTGGGGCGCCAGCGGGTACGACCCCGTCCCCAGTTGGAAAACGGACTCCCCAGCCCAAACTTCCACTGAAAAAACTTCATCTAATTCAAATTCATAAACGATTTATGCATTCTTTTCTTTTTAAAATCTATTTGTTTTTTTTGGCCGTCACCGTTCAGTCTCTGATCGCTCAAAATTACCCGGACGGCCTATCCGACGGAACGCTGAAAATAGACAACACCTCCGTTCCCGTTAAAATATTCGCCACGACTTCGCCACAAAATTTCGTGGACTTCGGCTCGGTCGAACCCCAGCACAACACCTTGGTTATCCTAAATCCCACATTGAAAGAATACCCTCAAAACCAAATGTTCGGAGGCTATTTCGAATTAGGCTACCAACTTTTGAACAAAGACTTCCAGCCGGTAACCTCTACCAACGAAGCCAAATACCTCTACCGCCCCTTAGCCGCAGCAGAGGCCCTATCCCCCCGACACAACGTCTCTCTAAACACTACCTTCAAGATTTGGGATCCTTCCACGGGAATCAATATGGGCTTTATTACCCTGCACTATTACAGTCTGATGTTTATTTTTGCTTTCGGATTGGGCTACCTCATCATGGCGCAAATGTTCCGCATCGATCAGGTTAATGCCAAATACCTCGAACCCCTGTTCACCTGGACGCTCATCGGCACCATTTTCGGAGCCCGTATAGGCCACGTGGTTTTCTATCAACCGGAACTCTTCCGACAAGATTTTTGGTCGGTTTTTCTACCCATCCAAACCCAACCGGAATTCAAATTCACCGGTTTTTCAGGATTAGCCAGCCACGGCGCAACCATTGCGCTGATCCTAACGACGCTCTATTATTCCTTTAAAATCATCAGAAAAAATCCCCTTTGGGTCTACGACCGACTGGGAATCGTAGTAGCTTTAGGCGGCGCTTTCGTACGAATGGGAAACTTTTTCAACTCCGAAATCATTGGTAAACCCGCCCCTCAGGACTCGCCTTTCGCCGTACTATTCCCCCAAATGAGCAGCGAATACGGCCTTACCATTCCAAGGTTTCCAACCCAGCTTTTTGAAGCCTTCGGCTACCTGATGCTCTTCATCCTACTATGGACCCTCTACCGCTACACCCGAAAAAAATACCAACAAGGTTGGCTCTTCGGCCTATTCTTCGTCCTGCTATGGTCCATCCGATTAACCGTAGAATTCTTTAAAGAACCCCAAGGCGACGAATTCATCCAAATCGCAGGATTGAACACCGGCCAAGTGCTATCTCTTCCGTTCATCCTCGCCGGATTGGTTATCATGCTCTATTCCTCAAAATTCAAAATCACCCCGGCAGAAAACGCCAAACCCGAATAAAAAGAAGCCTTCACTTTGAAAAGTGAAGGCTTTTTAATACTCTATCTGCCCAATTCATTGAATCCAACAAAAAAGAGAGCCCGATAAAATCAGACGCTCCCTTAGTATTAAATACCCAAAAGGACTGCCCCTTCGGACGCCCTCAAAGGCTCGTTTATTTGTTTTTCAACAAATCGCGAATCTCCGCCAACAATTCCTCTTGAGAAGGCCCGGCAGGAGCAGCCTCCGCAGGTTTATTAACCTTATTAGCCACCTTAACCAACCAAAACACCACAAAAGCAATCGCAAAAAAGCTGATAACCGCCGCAAGGAATTTACCCCAAAGCACTCCGTCTACCGACCAGTTCTCCAGTTTGTCCACTCCTGCCGCTTTCATCACAGGGTTAAGCAATAATGGCGTAATCACATCCTCTACCAAAGAAGAAACAATTTTACCAAAAGCCGCACCGATGATCACACCGACAGCCAAATCAATAACGTTACCTTTGAACGCAAAAGCTTTAAATTCTTTTACAAATCCCATAATTTATGTTTTTATAATTCGTTGCAAAAGTAATCTATTTTTACATGCCAACCCCTCCTTTTTCACTAAAAAATACCAGCCACCCCTAATTCACCAACCAGCCCCAAAGGCCATTCCATTGATTTACTACCAATTAGCCCACCCTAAAATCATCAAAGATTAACTTCGATTTGCTTTCCCCCGCCAAACGCCGTACTTTTGACTTCACAAACCAAAATCGCCCCCATGAAATTAGAACACATCGGTATCGCCGTCAAAGCCCTGAATATCTCCGACCGGCTGTTTGAAAAGCTTTTAGGCCAAACCAACTACAAACAAGAAACCGTGGAAAGCGAAGGCGTAACCACTTCTTTCTATAAAACCGGAAGCCCCAAAATCGAACTACTGGAAGCCCACACCCCCGAAAGCCCCATCGCCAAATTCATCGAAAAAAAAGGAGAAGGCATCCATCATTTAGCATTTAGCGTTACCGACCTTCACGCCGAAATAAAACGACTGAAAAACGAAGGCTTCCAGTTCATCAACGAAATCCCCAAACCTGGCGCCGACAATAAACTCGTGGTATTTCTCCATCCAAAATCCACCAACGGCGTCCTAGTAGAACTATGCCAAGAAAACAAATAATTTTTTTGTAAAAAAATAAAAATTACTATCTTTGCAATCCAATTGATCGAGCATCGCTCGGCAGGTCCTATAGCTCAGTTGGTTAGAGCACCTGACTCATAATCAGGTGGTCCTTGGTTCGAGCCCAAGTGGGACCACAAAATGCCTCCTAAACGGGGGCATTTTTTGTTTCCGTTCATTTTTCATTATACATTTTCAACTCTAAATCAAGTGCCTCTAAAAATTTAATAGAGCTGGTCAGCATTAGGTAAAAACTTTCCACTTTCTCGTCTTTGGATGGCGTTTCTAGCATATCCTATCCTATTAGCACGCTCTTCTTGCGTCCAACCTATTGAATTCGAGCCGTTTGTATTATTTCTGCTATCCTTAGGTGTTTTGTTATGTCTTTCTCCATCACTATTCAATAATATAAATGAAATCTATCACAATAACTAAACGCGTTCTATTTAATTCCATTTCAACAAATTTTCTACCCTTTAAAATAAACCTATTAAAAAAAATAGAAATCCACATTTTCAGAATTACTTTTCAATTTATACCATTGACGAGAAATTACCCGACAAAATGCCCTTCCTACCAGTCTTTAAACTTATTGACCAAATATCCAAAACTAATCGTTTTATTAATCTCATCGTGCGAAACCAATAGATAATACCACGGTTTACCACCGTTTTCTAAATTATATTCGGTCGCATATTTACAGTAGGTTTTTGCGGCATCAGCTTTCTGTAATACATCCGAATCTTGCATTTTATTTTTAGATTTTGACTCTATCATATAAATTGCATCTTCGGTTTCAACTACAAAATCGGGTTCGTAACGTTTGGAATTGTTATCCCAATAAATACGGAATTGATTACTTGCAGGCCTTAACCACTTTACTACAGTGTTGTCATTTTCAAGTACAAATGCTAATTCTTTTTCTGTGTTAGAATCAAACTTGTATTCAAAATGACACGCTTTTTCAAAACCCATAAATACATACTTTGACACTAAACTAACAGGTGAAATTGCATCTCTATAATCTTTAAAACCATTAGATGCTAACGCCGAAAAATTATGTGATTCTATTTTAGTAAATGGTAATACGTTTGGTTTTTCGTAATTGCTGTATTCAAGTTTAAAATGATTTTTCATTTGAAGGTAGATACGATCTGCAATGGTTTTCTTAAACTGAAAAACCGCTTTCTTCATCTCTTTTTCATCAGCATTACTCGCTTCTATTGCACTATAGGCTTGTTTTGCCAGTTTATATAATAGCTCTGCATTATCATCATAATCTACATCCGAATTATTCAATAATTCCGCAATGATATTATTGATAGGATTACCATAATTACCACTTGATATAGCACGTAAACTTTCTACTTCTGCTTGATTGGCTAAACTCACACGTATGATTTCATCTTCTAAAGCTTTGAACTGAAACACTGAAGTATCTAAATCAAAATCTTCAAAATAGGCATGAGCATCCCCTTGGACTAAGTCCATACGAGGAATTTCGATGATTTGCTTTTTGTAATTAGAAACTACTGTATCATATATTGTTTCAGCGTCCTTTACAATATCATCTGCAAATAAATTCCCTTGCCCTTGATTGAGTGTTTCTTTTATTTGCTCTATAACTTTGGCTTTAGCCTCAGGTTTAGCAAAATCTTCAACTTTCTTTATCTCAGGAATTTTATTTAATGTAGGTAATACAGAAATAATTGCTTTTTTAGCATCAACTTGATTTTGTGCTGTTTGTTTTTGTTGAACATCTACAATAGCATCAACCTTTGCTTGCTCCACTTCAATTTCTTTATCTGCTTTAGATACAGAAGTCGTTGCAATTGTTCTTTCTTTTACCTGCTCTTCATCGTACTCTACAAAAGACATTTTGTTTAATAAAGAATCTGGATTTTGAGCTTCAGCAATTGCTGAATCGAAATTATCGTGTGCTATTATCGTTAATTTATCAATATTAGCTTCGCCTGTACGCTTACCACCAAAAGGCAAACGCAACCCACGACCAATCGTTTGCTCGATTAATACGGTTGCATTTGCCGCTCGTAATGGTACGATAGTATATAAGTTGGAAACATCCCAACCTTCTTTTAGCATATTAACGTGAATAACAATTTCTATCTCGTTATCTGGATTTTCTAACGAAACGAAAAGCCGCTCTATTTCTTCATCTTTTTTAGTAGAAGAATCGATTTGTAAAACTTTACCGATGTATTGTCCTTCGTAAAAAGTAGTTGAGTTGATATAATCATAAACCGCTTTAGCATGTGTAATATCTTTACAAACAACTAAAACGAAAGGTTTTACTACTTTTTGATCATTGTTGAGTGCGTATAGTTCTAAATCCGTTTTGGTTTGTTGGTGAATAGAAATGGCATCTTCCAACTTCACTTGTTCTATTTCTTCGGTACTTTTCCCTTTTGGATCGAAGTTTTTACGTTTAGCAATAGTAGGATTTTTCACATACAACCCATCGGCTAACGCTTTCGCTAAAGTATATTCGTAAACGATGTTTTTAAAAGGTTTTCCTTTTTCATCTGTTGGCGTAGCAGTTAATTCGATACCCAATACAGGATTTAATTCATCAATCGCTTTTTTAGAAGCATCTGCATGGTAACGATGCGCTTCATCCATTAACACCACCAAATCATCCAAAGACGATAAATACTGCCAATACGATTCGCCTAAGTATTCGGATAAACGTTTCATTTTCGGAGCCAAAGAAACCCCTCCTTTTTTTTGCCCTTTATTGTCCGAGTTGAATTTAGAAATATTGAAAATATTGATACGAACTTCTGATTCGCTAAACAAAGCCCCTTGCTGTGCATAATTATCTCCTGTAATAATTACTGGTCGATTGTGTACAAATTCTGAAATTCCATTGAATACATATTTACTGTACGCCGGGTCTCCAAAATCTTTGATTAGTTTTTCGTAAATAGTTAAGTTGGGTGCAAGAATAAAGAAGTTCTTAACGCCTTTGGCCAAATACAAATAGGTAATGATAGCGCCCATCAAACGGGTTTTACCCACCCCCGTAGCTATATTGTGAGTGATGGAAGGAAAGGCACGTTGAAAATCCGTACAAGAAGGATACAAACCTTTGATGACTTGTAAATCTTCCTGAACAGTAGTGTTTCTTTTCGATTTCCGTAGTGGAATATGCTCTGCGATCGTTGCCGTAGCGTCTAACGCTTCTGCCAATGGCAAACGCAACGATAAACGCTGTTTTATTTGGTTAATCGTATTTTGATTCATAGTTAATCCAATGCTGATTTTCGATTATTTTTCTCTTATATCAATGCCTCCTTCTTCATTTTCAATTTCTTCTTCTGCATCGTAGCCTTCTTGGTTATCTTCTTGTGGTACGTTGACGATATTTAAACTATAATCGTCTTTACCGAATTCGCAACGGTCTAATAACAACTGCGGTATTTTTTTGATGGTAATGTTCGGAAACTTGTTTTTACATTCTGTTTGGAATGCTTTGCAACAAATTAATAAACTCTCACCTGCTTGCATATCTTCTGCAATCGCTTCTAACTGCTGAACCGTAAGAAACTGAGTGGTTGTGAAAATAAAATCCTGCTCTGACGAGCTTCCTTGTTTCCAGAATTGCGTTTCGCTTGGGTTGTATTTAAAACCTTCTTGTTTTGCCATTGCAGCGGCTAACCTATCGGCATTGTACTCATCGGAGATAATCCATTGCCCAAACTTGTCTTTCTTCAATAAACTTGGGGCTAAAGTATAGAACTTAAAACCACCACCACCTTGCCAATTAACTGCTTTAGAAATACCGCCTTGTTCCCCATCTACCACTTGTTTTAAACGTGGATAGCAATGCGTAACCGCGTGTTCTCCTAATTCGATACCAATGTATTTACGTCCCATTTTATGAGCCACAGCCGCCGTAGTACCTGAACCTAAAAATGAATCTAAAACTAAATCGCCTGGATTGGTAGACATTTCTAAAATTCTCTTCAACAAAGCTTCAGGTTTTTTTCCGTTTCTTAATTTAACCCCCCCTTCGCTAGCTATTCCTTCCCATGAAAAATCTTCCCAAAAAGTCGTTAAGAATTTAACAGGAACCATATTATTATCAATACGTTTCATCATTTTATTGTAAAACAAGACAACTTCTCCATTATAGCATAATTTAATATCATCTGACGATGATTTAGCTTCAATGAACATATTTCTATTATCTTGATGTTTACTGATAATTAAAGCATCTTGTAAATATTTTGCTGGCTTATTCGGATTAAATGTTCTAAAAACATTATTTGGGTTATTTAACGCTATTTTAGATTTTACATTATATCTTATTAATTCCCAAAACTCACCGTATTTATCCTTTAAAATTCGCCATGTACTATTGTTATATGGTTCAGGTATTCCAAGTTCCTTATAAGCTAATTCATTTAAAGTTGTAACCTGCCAATTATCAATATTATCATCTAAATTAAGAATATAATATTTGTAATTTTCATCATATTGTTTTTCAACAAATAGCTTATCCTCATAAAATTTAGCTAACGATTTATTTTTACAATATATAAGTATATATTCAGTATTTGAAACAAGTCCAGGATTAACACCGCCAAAACCTCCTTGCGAAGAAGATGTCTTTACCGCAATTTGATCAAATGAATTATTTCTACCAAAAATTTCATCACAAATTACTCGTAAATATGCTAATTCATTGTCATCTATATTTATGAATATAAACCCATCATTACTAAGCAGATTCTTTAATATTAACAGTCTATTATACATTAAATTTAGCCATATAGAATGCTCTAAGTTATCATCATATTGTTCAAAAGCAGCACCTGTGTTATACGGTGGGTCTATATAGATGCACTTTACTTTACCTGCATAGTCTTGTTCTAAAGCTTTTAATGCCAATAGGTTGTCACCATGTATGAGCCTATTTTCGGTGTTTGGGTCACCGTAGGAGTATTCCGGGTTCTCGATTAAAATACGCGGTTCCAGCTTGGGTTCGTCGCCTTTGCCAATCCACGTTAATTCTAATTTTTGTAAGTTTTTATTTTGAGCCATAGTGTGTATGGGTTTCTATTTTGCGTGTTATTCATTCTATTTTTAGATAAAAATAGAAAAACCTTTAAAAATCAATACTTTAAGACACTTTCTATTTTATTTCTATTTTTTTTTGCCATTTATTCGGGTAAGTAATACCTTCTATATGTTTTACCACCAGTGTGCAATAAAACACCATCCTTTACCATTTCATAAATTGCCTTCCTTAAATCGGCTAACTCAACATCAACCAAACGTTTATGAATATCAGCAACTAAGCTATTAGGATAAGTTTTTAAATCTTCCAAAATTAAAGCTTTCAATCTATGAGGTTCTATTAATTTTAGAGTAGGTTTGATATTAATTTTTGAACTTGCTATTAATTTAGGATTAATCATAAATTCTGTAGCTTTCTTTTGACCTCTTGTAATTAATATTTCTTGATCAACTAAACGATTAACATAAGACCTCATTCGGTCTTCATCGGATAATTGCAAAGATTTAGACAGTTGAGTAGATAATATTTTTTGTTCTCTAGCTACTATACCAATTGCAATAAATTCTTTTTGAGTAAGTTGATAATTTTCAGCAATGAAATCTAAAAGTAAAACCGCCTCTGCATCTAATATTTTAGAATACTGAATGACTTTTGTAGTACTAAAATCATTTTCTATTATTGGGAAAGATTTTGAATCTCTACTTACTATTTCATAAATAAGATCATACCCACTTCCTTCACCTTCCATTAATTTTAAATCGTGTAAAACTCGAATAATATCAGGATTTCTTCTAATGGATTTATGTAAAATATTAGTATTAGTAACGCCAAGAGGTAATCCTCCAGGATTAGTTATTTCAACCCTATCGGTATAAACCTTTATAAAAATATCACCCGAAATAGTATAGCTTTTATGAGCAATAGCATTAATTAATAATTCACGTAATAATCTTGGATCATAATGATAAACTTTATTTCTAAATAACCCTTGTGGAAATTCATCGTAGTATTTTAATTCAATCGCTTGTTTTTCAATGTCCTCAATTAAATGTTTAGGATTTAATAAACCATCGTTCCAGTCTTCTTTACGTATTTTTTTTTCAAACTCATCATATACTATATATTGAACATTAATAGGATAAACAAGTTTATTTCGTTGTAAAGGAGTACCTAACCATAAAATACCCAAATTGGTAAGTAAACCGTTGGAAATGAAATTATAATGTTCAATAATTTCTATATCAGTTTTTTGCTTAACAATATCTTTAACACGATCCGATTTCCTAATTTCATTAGCAAACCATTCTATGTTTTCTAACGGAATTTGGCTTAGTGTAACTTTACGTTCTTGTAATTCCCATTTGAATGCATCACGTTCTGCTGCTAACGTTAAAACATCTTCGCTTCTTGCAGGATGACATTGATCACCCAAGCGAACAAATATTTTGCCTTCGGAAGTTGTAGCAATACTTCTTAATGACGGTTGTATAATTAGCGAAAAATATTCACCGCCATTTTCATGTTCAATAATATCACCCTGAATAATACTTACATTAAAACAAAGAGTTCTTAATCTTGTTATAGCATCATTAATTATTTTAATATCAATAATTTGATTTTTTGGTGGTTCTAATGTTTTATCTTCAATACCAATATAAATAATGCCACCTTGTGCATTTGCCAAACAAACACATGTAACTGATAGTTCTTTAACCCCCTTATCTCCAGTAGTTATTTTTTTTAAGGATTTATATTCTATAGTATTTTGCTCAACATTCATATTAACGGCAGTTTTATATAATATTCCATCGAATTGTAAATAATTCCGTTTCCGTGATACTTTGGTTTAATCTTTCTTCAATCTCAGACAAAAGATTTTCTTTTCTTTCATCCACTTCGTCTTGTGCTAAAAATAAACGTTTTCTTTTTTCAGAACGCTTATTTTCTAAATCTTTAATGGCTCTTTGGGCTTTTACTTTCGCTTCTATATTCATTGTTTTTTTAGCTTCAGCTTTACGAAGTTTTATTTCTGCATCTATATCTTTAATTTCCTTTTCAAGACTGATTTTCATGTCTTCTGCCCATTGATCGAGCTTATCCATTTCTACATCAAAGAAATCGTTGTTTTTAGATGCATTGGTATTAATAATATCTTGCTTGGTTGCAAAATGTAATTCGTTTAATTGCGTTTTGATACTCCTATCAATAACCACTTCTTGACCTTCTTTGGCATGTAATGAAAATAAACGCAAAGCCATTTCACTATCTAAAACTTCACCATTATCTATACAAGCAGCTGCAATAATATAATCTTCTTTTTCGAAAGAATCTATTTCTACCTTCGTTACTAGCATCCATCCAGATTGACCGATGAATTGTTCTAAGTAAGCTATTTTTGTCGGCGAATTTGAATAATCAAAACTTAATTCTTTTGATGGCGTATCTAAACTTGATGCTTCCTTTATTAAATGTTGTGCTAAAGGATGCCCCACACGATACACATTCGTTTTTTCAGGAATTACCTTTTCGGACTTACGACCTTTTTCATCCGTTTTTAATATCATATAAGGACCAGCATTAATAGCCAATGACTTATATGGATTATCTATTAATGTGAAAGTATAATCATCATTAAATCGAGCTTTTTCGGCTAACATAAATTGAGTTAACTTCCATAATTTTTCTTCAAATTTAGATAATGAAGCGGTAGTTTCTAAAAGATTCGCTTTTAGTTTTTCTCTTACTTCTTCATCAAAATTTTCTAATAAAGTAGATTTCGCTTGCTGTAAACGTTCTGTTATTTGTGGTTTTAATTCTTCTTGCAATTCATCAAATGCAGCTTTAATCTCTTCTGTTTTGCGACAATTTTGATAAATCATCGCAATACGCTTTTCAAAATCGACCCCACTACCAATAGCCCCTAAAACCTCATCTGATGCCCCAAAAACGCCATCAAATAATCTGAATTTTTGATCTAACAATTCATACACCCTGATATCGGCTTCGTTCTTCTTATTCAAAAAATTCACGACAACAACATCATGCTTCTGCCCGTAACGATGACATCGCCCAATACGCTGCTCTATGCGCTGAGGATTCCAAGGCATATCATAATTTACAATTAACGAACAGAATTGCAAATTGATACCTTCCGCAGCCGCTTCCGTAGCAATCATAATGGTCGCTTCATTCTTGAAATAGTCTACCAATGCCGCACGCATATCGGCCGTTTTAGAACCGGTTACCTTATCTGACCCTTTATTCACCTGCAACCAGTCGCTACATATACGCTTCGATTTAGGATCATTGTTCACTCCGTTAAACAAAACCACTTTACCCTTATACCCTCTCGCTTCTAAAGTATTGTATAGAAAATCTTGAGTCCTTCTACTTTCTGTAAAAATTAAAGCTTTGTTATTAGCACCCAATTTTTCGAGTTCATTAAAACCTTTATCTAATGCAGTAAATAAATGTTCTGCTTTAGAATTTTTACGAATTACATGAGCTAAATCTCTAAAACGCTTTAAATCTGCTAATTCATTTTCTATGTTTACTAAATCTTCTGGCATGTAAATAATATCTACAGTATCATCTAGTTCATCTTCGTCCCACTCATCTTGTAATTCATCAGCAGATTCGTAATCTGTATCAACTTCATCGAATAAATCGAATGCAGATTCTTTAAGTAATATATTTTCCAATCGTTTTACCAACGAATCCAGAGTCCCATATATCGCATACGAAGAAGAAGCCAACAATTTACGCAATATAAGCGTCATTAATTGACGTTGGCTATTAGGTAGTGCGTATAATTTTGGTCTTTGAAGATAATCTGATACAAAATCATATAATTGTTCTTCCTCCATAGTTGGAAAAAACTCTTCTACAATAGGAATTCTATTGGTGTAATTAATGTATTCCAATACCTGTTTTCTTAATGTACGATGACAAACCGGCTGAATTCTATTGCGTAGAGCTTCGTAATTTTCTTCATCAACAATACGTGAGTACTGCGATTTAAAACTTTTCAAATCACCAAATACATAATCGTCAATAATAGATACTAAACCATATAATTCTAAAATAGAATTCTGTAAAGGCGTAGCGGTTAAAAGCACTTTTTTGAAAGGATGTAGTGCTTCTTTTATTACATTAGCTGTTTTGTTGGAAGGTTTATATACATTACGTAAACGATGAGCTTCATCAATAATTACTAAATCCCAATTGGTTTGTTGTATATAAGGGACTTTCGTTTTGGCAAATTGATAGGAACAGATAATTATACCATCCTCTTGATTGAAGGGGTTTAAATTCCCTTTTTTAATTTCTTCGTTAAATGACTTTGTTTCTAATATTATTGATGGCAAAAAGAATTTGTCTAGTAATTCTTGATTCCATTGTTTGCGTAAATTAGAAGGAGCAATAATTAATAATTTTCTTTTACGCTCTGCCCATTTTTGAGATAAAATAATGCCAGCTTCAATAGTTTTACCCAATCCAACTTCATCTGCTAAAATAGCCCCTTTAGACAATGGCGACTGAAAAGCAAATAACGCCGCATCTACTTGATGTGGGTTTAAATCAACTTGGGCATCTTGTAAAGATGCCACAAATTTTCCCACACTATCTGATGGTAAACGACGCGTTATATCATGTGCAAAATACTTTGCGTGAAAGTTAGAAAACTCCATTAAAATCCGTACTTAACTTGTATTATCCTTTTTTAAAGGCGTTAAAGATAAGCATTATTTAAATCCTAACCTATAACTTCCCCCCACCATCCGGAGGAACTCCAACAATATTTTTAACTTAAACCCCTCTTTTTCTTCCATGACAATTAAAATGAGGAGTAGGATCCACTACACTCCCCTTCCTTAACTCTGCCAATTTTCAGGTCGAAATATGCAATCTAATGCGACAAAAAATCTAAAACAAGCCTAATAATAGTTTTTTGTCGCAAGACTTCACTCTAAGCCATTCGATTGATTGTAGCCTAATCGAAAAAGTACATTCAATAAATTAAGCGTTTGACTTTTTGATTTCGGTAAGCAAAAAAACAGTTCCCAAAAGATCATTTAGATAATTCCTTCTATCTATGCGAGTCATTTTAAAGGATTTAATTTTGGATCTGCAGATTTTATCAATTTAATTTTTAAATCAATATCGTCAAAGTTTTGTACAACAGACGCAATATCGTCATTCACTTTACCCAGCATCATTTGCGCTTTCTCTTGCTGAACAGCCTGCTCCAAAGACATGGCAAATAATGATAAACCATTATAATCTATTTGAATCAGATCCATTTTCAATAATTCCAAATTAAAAAAAACTTCCAACTGAGATTTAGGGACGATAGCTTTTGACCAAACCTGATCGTTTTTAATCCATCCTCTTTTAATGAATTTTCTAATCCTAAAACGGATCATTTTCCGATACAAAAAGTAAAGTTATTAAGATAATTACCTAATAGTCAACTATTTACCAGTTATTGTATTATTAAAAAATGTAAAACAGCAACAAATATTAAGAAAACAAAGGATTATGAAGTGAAAAATTGAGATAATTTAATTCGATAATGTACTTATCATTTTTTCTGTTAATTGAATTATTTCTTGTGCTTTTGGAGTAGCCAATGTTCCTATAATTCCCCCTGATGCACCTATAAGAATTTCCTTAACAGATTGCAATGATACTTTTAAAATAGTTTTCTTTGGTTTTGGAGATTTCGTTTGTTGCTTGATTGTTTCAATATCTGCTAACAACTCACTTTGAATGTCTTTGTCTGTAATATCTTTATTTACAAAGTCTGTCAGTTTTTCAATATAATTTTCAATATTTGTGATAGTATCAAATGCTACTATATTATTTATTGTTGAATTGTTTGTAGCTTGTTGTATAGCTCCACCATTCATATTCTCAATATGGATAGTATTGTACTGACTGAAAGGCAGAAAATGCTCTGTTGGTTGGTCTGGCTCGCTTAATGCTTCTTCGACTTCAACAATTCCCAAATGAGTAATTGAAAAGCCTCCTCCCAAAGTCATTGATTTGAGTAATCCTTCTCCTTCTAAATAGTCAAAAATGGAGGAGGTTTCTTCTCTTGTAAAGTTTAAATATTTTCCGATTTCCCACATATTGAAGATATAACCTTCTTCTCCATTACTTTCTTCATAAATAGTTTTCAGAAAAATAAATCTATCGTGTTTTTTCTTTTGTATCGTATTCATTTGGAATTACAATTTGAACAATTTATTATCTTGGGATAATGATAATACTTCGTATTGACTAACATCAATATTAGCAGGTACTTTATCTCTCAAAATCGGAACTATATACTGTCCGTTTATACTATTAGCCACCTCAACCAATGTATTTAACTGATTATCGTGAATATTTTCTAATTGGTCGTGTAATACGAAGTGTAAGCATCGTATATCTAAATCATCAGCAAACTGAATATATGCAAAGTCAAATGCAGCTATTTGCCCTTTTTTCTTACCTGTACTTGGATTTCCCTCAACATTTGTTACAATCAAATCATAACCAATATCTTTCTGAATAGGTGTAAGGATATAATTTTCATCATAAAGTATTTCAGACATTTTGGTAAAATACTTGTTGAATTGAGTAACTCTACTTTTAATCAACTCGTCGTTTGAAGTAATATCCTCGATAATCAAATTTAGTTCACTCTCAATTCGTTCTAATTTTTCATTAGAAACCTCCCAAAGTCGTTTTTGCTCTTCTAAATTACCTTTACGTTCAAATTGTTTGTTCAGCTCTGTAACAATTTTTTCTAAATCTTCTGCTACTCCTGATTTTTGAATTTTAGCGGTTAAGTCATACTCCTGATTACGTAATCTGCTTAAATCCGCTCTCAATGATTGTAACTTTTGTTCCAAATCAGGTAATTCTTTTGTTATATATTCTAATTTTTCAGAAATTAAATCATTGTGAAATTTTAATGTTTCTTCAAAAGTAACCTGAATGTTAGGAATTAAAGCATTTGCTCTATCATATAAACTTTTTATCTGACTGGTATTGATATTTGTGTACTCTTGTTCTAAATCTGTTTTGCTTTCAATGATTAAATCCCTTCTTACTTCTAATTGACTAATTCCAGAAGCAACTCGGTTTAAATTATACTTAACTTGGTTAAGTTTTTCTATATCTTCATTATAATTCTCATTGAGGTTAAAGTTTTTCTTTTGTTCCTCAAACTCTTTTATCTTATCATTGTGAAAAGCTAATTTTTGTTCGATTAAAGCAAGTTCTCCTTCTTTCTTTAACCTTCTACGAAATCTGTTTTCATTTCTCCTCTCTTCTGCCAGATTCCGTTTTTCTTCCTGATTGTCTGTGTTAATTCCGAGCCAAAACAAATACAAAGCCTCGTAAACTTCATTACTTACAAATGCACCAAGAACTTTAACGATGTTATTCATTCTATCCTTATCAATTCGGATGTTCTTTGATATGATTTGTCTGAAAGTAGGTTTATCCACTTCTGTTTTAAAGACCAGCTTCTTTAGTTCAGAATCAAAATCCTTAGTCTGAATATTTTCATTATTGATTTTTAAGACTTTTTTCTTTCTGTCCAAAAAATTACGTTGAATAATAACTTTTTCACTACTCTCGTCTTCTAAATCTTCTACTAATTCAAGAGTGATTAAAACTTCTGTATCAATTAAAAAGTTTTGAATGGTTGTGTTCGGTTGATTAGAAAATTCGGTGTCTTTATAAATACTTTCTCCTTTTGAACCTAAACAATAATCAATTAACCGCAATACAGTAGTCTTACCTACATTGTTACCTGTGGTTTGCTGGGTTTGGCTCTCTGGAGTTTCATCTACGATAAGGTTTATTCCCTTTTTAAAAAGAATATCCCGAATCACTCCCGTTTTGTTCTCTATGATTAACCGCTTTAAAAACATCTCTCCAATAAACCTTTCTTACCTTTTTTTAATACTCCTAAAATAAATAACCAATCTAATACCAATGAAAATAAATTGATAGAAATACTATGGTTCTTGCTCAAACTGTGATATAATTCAAAATAATCAAATTCTGTTTTATTTGAGAGGTCTAATATCTCTATTACTTTTCCTCCCAGATAATACAAATCTCTTTCAGGGCTTGTATTTTTATTAACTATCATTGTTTCGGAGGTTCTTCTAAAATACTACATCTCATAAAAGCATCAACCAAAATCACGTACAAACTAATCTGAATTGCTTCAATAGGTAAATCTGTATTTTTGTTACTACTACTTTCAATTATTTCCCAAAGTTTAGCTTGCACATTCTCAATTATGTTGTCTGCGTTAGCTCTAATTTGGTCAATGTTATTATATTTTCCTTTCTCTAAAAGGTAAGCACTTTTTATATTATGCAAAACAAATTCTTTTCTTGTCGAACCTTGTTTTTCAATCTCCTCATAAACCTTGTTTAACCGACCTTGATAAACCCTATATTCTTCTATGATTGCTTTGTAACGTATAACATTGTTATAAAGTATTTTTTCTTCTGGGTCTGGAGCAGATAAGGGGTCATTGACATTTGCACCATTAAAAATACTACTTCCTAAACTTCCAATAACAATATTTAAAGCAGACGGATTTTTTGTTATTAGATTTTGTCCAGATAGTTTTTGCAATACATCTTCTTCGTGATTCCGTTTCATTTCTCTTAAAACATTAACCGTGTACTTTTCAGGGTTGTTCGTCTCAATATGATGATTTGGACAAAGTAATAAAAGGTTATTATAATCAGCTCTTTCTTTGCTTGTCATATTTGGATTATACCTGTCCGCTTTGTGTGTGTTTTGGTTAGCATCTTCAATATGGCATATATTGGAAAAATTTGTATCATCTTCCCAATTTAAAAACATTACATCACAATTAGGAAATGCACATCTATTTCCAGATAAAGCATACAATTTTTTAATTGTTAGTACAGAGTATTGTCTTGCTTTTTTGTCTGCCATTATAATTCCAAATCTATTTTAACGTGCCTATCAAACCCTTTCTCTACGATTTCCTTTCAAGGTTTGGACTTGCAAAAATGCAAGTTACAAATGTAATCTAAAAATTGCAATAAAAAATAGAGCTATTTCAGATTATTTTTAGGAGCATTTAGCTTAAACAAAAATGCGAACACCTCTGTCCGCATTTTAATCTATCAAGGCAAATCAATACAACTGTCGTGATTCCCTATTCTACATCTGGATAATCGGTTTAAAGTCATTTTCAGCCCTTTTCTTAATCCGTATTTCTGAACGCTCATTTTTGAGTATTGTGAACAGGTTGGATAGAATTTACATCGAAAAAACTTTGACCAAATGGGAGATACAAGTTTTTTATATATCCAGATAAAAGCAATGTAAATATTACTTCCCAACTTCATCTAAATTATGTGTTATGACTTCGACCTTTTTAGCTAACGAACCACATTTACTACAGCTGTCCACTTTTGACAATTCAAAGTATTTTTCTCGTTGCTGTTCTGGTGTTCTGTTTCTGGCATTTAATCCATCTACCGATGCTAAACCTGTACAGCATCCCAAAGGTAAACAAGCCACTCCTAAACCTAATGAGGTTAAAATATCGGCACAAAAACCTTTAGATTTTTGTGCTGTTTTTTGAGGTGTAAAATCAAAATAAGGAACAAATCTAATGTTTCCGCAACCTTGACAGGTAATTTTAAATTCTTTCATCTCTTTAGCCATAACACTTATTTTTTATAATTTTTACCTCCAACTTCTTTGTAATAATCATCTTGAAGCAAATAATACCAGAATATTCTACCCTCTGCAATTGTTGCTGGATTATGGTCTGCGATAAAAGCATAGTTTTTCTCATCCCATTTTCTTTTTAGCTTTTCGTGTTCATCCCCGATAGGCTTTCCTGTCCTTTGGAACTTCTCCATCAATTCATCAAATGATTCTGAAACGTATTTATCTCTTTCGAGATATAACTCATAAGCCTTTTTATCATCCCATAATTCAACCATACAGTTTTTCGGAGCAAATTTCGCATACTCATCTTTCAATTTGAAAGCAATTTGTTTTATGACATCTTCATCATAATTGCTTACTTCTACCAATAATACAATTTGTTCGGAATTGGCATTACGAATCCGTCCTTCTTGTTTGTTATGTTTCAGAATTTCCACAACTCGATAAGTAATATCATTTTCGGTTGGTGTAATTTTTTTCATATTACTATCTAAAGTTACTTTGTCCAAATTGATAATTCGGGGTTTGTTGCTTTTTCCTTGTTCTATATTTTCAGTAATAACTTCTTTAGGAGATGATGACTTTGTTGTTGCATCTTTTGGTATAAAAACACCAATAATTCCAAACAGAACAATGTATGAAACATATCTAACAGCTTTATTCTGCCAGAGCTTAAATTTTTCTTTGAGTGCATCTGAAATAGGAGGTAAGAATAACACTCCAAGAATGGCGGTTAATAATCCTGCTCCAATCGCTCCTTGTGCTAACGCACCGATACCTCCGAGTATGAATAATACTCCTAAAATGTACTTTACTACTTTCATAAGACTTGATATTAAATTAAAAATTAGATTTCATTATTTAATTTGCTTCCAGTCCCAGAAAGCAATCTGTATTCAATAAAAAAGCGTGGGACTAAAACTATATTCGTTTATCAGGCATCGCCAAACGCCCTTACCCCAAATAAGTATAGCCCACGCCAAAGCGTGAGCGTTGAACTTATTACTCTGGGGGCATTTCATAATTTGGCGATTTTGATAAACCCGAATAATAGCTAACGCTAAATCAATATTTTATATAAATTATTTCTGCTTTTTCAAATGTATTTTCTGCTTTATTGTTATGAGACAAAATTACAAAATTTTGCTTGTAATTTTTAAAATATTAGTTTGATTACCAACCTCCACTAATTGCTGGAAGATATTTAGATGTGCCTCTGTATGTTTTTACCCAGTTAGCATAAACCAAACTATCTGCAATATCGGGACTTCTGCCTAAGAATTTTTTGATAGCTTCTTTACTGATTACTCTCACAGTTTTGTCTAAATGAATTTCATATTTTAAGGCTTGTAATTCTAATTTTAAGCTCTCATCAGTCAGATTTCCTATTTCTCCATTGATAAAGTCTTTTCGTAGCTCATAATACATTTGTGAACGGAGGTTGTAAGGTTTAAAGGCTTCTTCATAAATAGTTTCTTCTGATTTTGCTCCTCCTTGTAATCCAATTATATCATACCCTTGCATTTTTAAACTATCTACCACGCCTGCACCTATACCTACACTATCAATTCCTACATAATTCGGGTCAATGTTATAATCGTGAATAAGTTGAATAGCTCTGGTAACAACCTCCGTAGTAGCTGTTTTTGGATGAGTTTCTATCAATTCGATATTTCCGTCTTTGAGAATTACAAAAACAGTTCTATCATCTCCATAGCGTGCTACATCTATACCCAATGAGGTAATCTCTGTTCCTTGTATTTTATTAGATGCTTTTAAAATAGCTTCAGTTGGAATAAGCTGGTTAATGGTATCCACCAAGCTCCAGTCTGCATATAGGTATTTCCTCAAAAAATTGGGGTTATCTTTAAAGGCTTCTTTGAGGTTTTGAACGTACTCACTATTTTCATCATAGTTGTCTGTTGTCAAGCTCTGAATATAAACCTCATCAGAATTATTTGACTGAATGAAGACAGGGATTAACCAACAAGGTTCTGGATTACTGGTTAATCTGCCCTCATATTGAGGCTTTTGTTTGTTGGGTAAAATCCAGCGTAACCGAGTTTTGAGCAAACTATATACCTCCATACTTACCTCGTTGGCTTCATCAATCCCGAACCAGCCAATCTCCAGACCTTTGATTTTTTGAAGCATCGGGTCTTTTGAAATATTGGCATCAATGAAAGTAAGGGTAGAGCCGTTGATAAAAGTTACTTCTAAACTGGTTTGGTTGAAACTTCTAATAATCTCTTTTGGACAAATGGAAAGAAATGTAATCAAAGTAGTTTTTTTCAATACTGATAACTCTTTTCGTGCAATTACAAGTCTATTACCATTGTATTTCATTGCTTGTTTTATGGCTTCTGCACACAAAAACCAACTTTTACCTCCACCCATAGCACCTCCGAACAAAACGTACTTTGCTCTGCATTTATGGGCTTCTATCTGTTTGGGCTTTGGTTGATAGTATAGGGATAAATCTACTTTCATTCTAATCTGGAATATTACATATAAACTCTACATTACCAGAATGTTCTATTTGCATTTTATGTAATCCTTGCAATACAGTAAGTTCTTTATTTACTGATAATGCAGTTTTATAATCTTTTTTCTCTATACTCAATTTGTATAAATCTTCATAACGTCTTACTGCCTTTGCGTAATCGTATTCTACTTTTCTTTTTACAGACTGCTCCACTAATACTTTTGCTCTGGCAATGTATTTATCTGCCTGTCTTTCTCCTATATCCCATTTTTCTGTACAATGTAGAACTATTATCTCCCTACTGCTACCATTGATTAGCATTGTAGCAATAAGTTTTATACGCTGTTCTACTGTATTCTTGTCTGCTTTTTGCATAAGTATTGTTTTATTATTTTTCCAACTATATTACAAGTTTGATAAATCAACTACAATAAAGTTCTATATACTTGTCTGACAGGGTTTTTAAAAACCATTTCTTAAATTCCTTTTTTAAAAATCTTTCCCTTAATCGCTTAATTTTCGACTTCATTATTTTTGTTTCTGCTTTGTTTAGTTGTTCTTCAACCTTTATAAAGTCTGGATTTAGTGAAGCGTAAAAAAGTATTCTTTCTTCATTAGTGGATTTAGAAAAATCTACCTCATCATTATAAACTACCTTTGAGAATGCTTCGTTGAGGTCTTTATACAAATGTTTAAACTTTTCGTTATCCAACAAATCCCCTAATGTCCTAATTGTCTTTGGTAATTTTCTCTTTTGATTATAGCAAAACTCTATTCGTAATCTCCAATCTGAAATATTTAGATTATCCGTTATTTCCACCTGTAAATTTTTGTCATAAACTTTTAAAGCATACTCATACATAAAACATTTTCTTCCATAATCCCTAAGTTGATGTTTCATTTTTTCAAACTGCCTTAATTTATACTCAAAAAAAACATTGAGATATTGGTTCGCTGGTTGAGGTGTTATAATACAAAAACCAAATTCCATTTTTTTGATTTCCCAGTATTGAGGTTCAATAGCAAACCATTTACAAATTTCATATATGGCACACTTCAATTCTGAATAAGTGAAATCACTATAATTGTTACCCTTAAAGAATTTGTGTATTGAGTTGCTCAATTCTATTCTATCATAGTACAAAACAACCCTAAAACCCCTGTATTCGCTTTCAAACCCTATCAGTTTACCATTTCTAAACTTTGGATAGAAAATTAAGCCCCTCCATTTGAAAGGCTCAAATGAATTAGGATTAAATAAGCATTTTGTTAAAGCCATTATTTTAATGTAATCAACCATTGTAAAGAAACTTTAAGCATTACTTACCTAAAACTCTTTTGGTTGTAACCTCAACATCTATTTCTTCATTCGTTTTTGAACGGTTACGCAATAGCCACGCTTCAATTTCGGCTTTGTTAAAATATAGTTGCTTTCCGTTTGGTCTATAAAATGGAATTTCTCCCTTGCTGGTAAGTTTGTAAAGGTAACTTTGAGAAAGTCCTGTAAACTCTACCAGTTCTTCAAAGTTTAAAACGGTCTTTTGTGAATTGAGTAATAACTTTTCAATTCTATCTAATCTTTGTTCAATGTTGTTTTCCATAATCTGCTACTATTGAATTGTCAAGTGCAAATTTGTGGAACATAGGAAAGAATTTTTGAACACCTTTTTGAAAGGTAAATAATAAGGTAAATAGTTTAGTTTAATAATGCTGAAATGATATTCTTCACAAGTGCTTTAAATGCTGAATTCAACTTGCAAATGCAACAGAATTCTGATTAATAATTTGTTTAAATTTTTCGTTTGGCGTGAGGTATCCAAGTCTTTTACGAGGTCGATTATTGAGTTTATT
>NZ_JAYWXI010000161.1:0-397 GCF_036016955.1 Bergeyella anatis
CGTAACCGTCCGGAATACCCGTGGCCGGCGAATGGTACTTTTGATTGTTGTAGTCTAAAGCCACAATCAACTGGTCTTTTACCGGCCCCAAAGTCGCCGTGGCGGCACTGACATTAAAAGTGGCGTTTAGTGTTGCAAACGGTGCCGAACTAAAGGTCGCCGTGGCGGTACCGGGAGCCGTTGGCATCCCCGTTACCGGATATGTCAGCGTAAGCGACTGGTTAGCGGGGAGGGTGACGCTGCTGTTCCCACTGCCATTGATGCCCAAACCGTTGGAAATGCTGAGGGCATTGCTCAAATCCAAGTTATTGAGGGCATAATTGTTATTGTTCTGAAGCATCACCTGTACCGTACCATTGCTGCCTACGCCCACTACATAAGTCCCGTTAACGGTTAA
>NZ_JAYWXI010000162.1:0-396 GCF_036016955.1 Bergeyella anatis
CAAAAAGATATATGAAGGAAAAGAGCCTTCCTGCATCGGCATTAGACTTAATTGACCATACGATGTCTGTTGCTAAAAGTTCTGGCGAGATTTTTCTGAAAGAAAAGCAGAGTTTATATAAGCGTATAGAAACAATTAAAAATCTTTTGTCCGAAGATAATGAAAAGGCTCATAAGGAAATAGAGTGGCTTAAAAGGGATTTAGTGCAAAAGACAAAATACCTTACAAAAGATAAAGATGGTATTGAATTTTCAGAACTATCAGATACTGAAGAATCTATTAAAGAATTAGAAAAACATCTGGTACAATGCGAATCCGTTGCTAAGGAAAAGCGAACCCATATTACAGATTGGGATTTAGCATTGGTGGTTTCTCAGAAAACGAATATTCCTTTGG
>NZ_JAYWXI010000163.1:0-391 GCF_036016955.1 Bergeyella anatis
TTGGACAGATGGGATGAAAATTAACAAATCTCATTTTGTTGAGATGCAAGACTTTATCAATGAAAGTGTTATAGATAGTACAGGGGTTCATACCTCAATGATAAATTACGGGCTTCTTCCGATGTCCAACTCATTGAAGATGAATTTAGTGATTGATAGCCATAAACTTTTGCGGGTAAAAGTAGAGCAATGTCAAGCCATAACTCCCAATGGAACAAGAATATGTATAGATGAAGCCTCCCAATCGTTAAAGGTATCCATTGCATATCCAGAGGTGGTGAAAGAGTTAAAAGAAGGAGAAGAGGCGACTTTAATGGCTTGCATATCAGTAAACCCATACGAGCGTATTCCGTGTGGAGAACCAGACCCAGAAGAAATGCCTCCTAGATAT
>NZ_JAYWXI010000164.1:0-385 GCF_036016955.1 Bergeyella anatis
TTTTTTTACAATGTCATAGCGCAGAACCAAATCGGCAACCATTTCCTTCAGTCGGGCATTCTCTTTCTTCAAATCCGACACTTCATCACTCGTGGCTTCTCTAATGACATCGCCGTTGAGTCGTTTTTTACCGGCTTCCATAAATTCTTTGTTCCAGGAATAAAACTGAGATTGGGCAATATTATGCTGTCGGCATAGTTCCGCTACAGAAGTTTCTGCACGAAGCCCTTCCATTACGATTAAAATTTTCTGCTCGGCTGTAAAGATCCGTCTGGTATTTTTACGGATGTCTTTTACGAATTTTTCGGAACTTTTCTTTTTAGGTGTTTCCATAATTAAATGTAATTCTTTTTTTGAAAACACTCCTTAACTATTATACTATATA
>NZ_JAYWXI010000165.1:0-384 GCF_036016955.1 Bergeyella anatis
TAAGTGTTTTAACAAATGGTTATAGGCAATGGTAGAAAGGTCATCAAATTTAAAATCGTAGATATACATTGAAAAACCTTTTTCAATTTGTTGCTTGATATAATTGTTTACAATGGCATACGATTTACCCGAACCAGGCGTACCCAAAACAATAGTTGCACGAAAAGGGTTGATTACATTGATCCAACCCTCGTTCCATTGTTGGTTGTAATAAAACAAAGTAGGTAAATTAACAGAAAACTCATTTTCCATAAGTTGTGTTTCTTGCATAAAAGATTCGTTTTCGATATTGAAAACATCTTCCATAAGATTACTTTTCAATAATCGGCTCATCCAAGCTCCAGCCATAAGTAGCGATATAAATCCGGCGGAAGTAGTCAATAT
>NZ_JAYWXI010000166.1:0-379 GCF_036016955.1 Bergeyella anatis
TTGTTTGGAGATTTACACCCTTGGGGTGGGTTCGGTTCCCGAGTGGCGTTGCGTGTCGAATGCGGCGGTTAATGTCAGTGTGTCGTTTGACGCCTTCGAGGGCAGTTATGTCACTACGCAAGCCTTTGATGCGGCGAATGTCGTTAAGTTTTCGGTCACCAACAACTCGTTCAACTCTGTGGGACCGTTAGACTTTAGTGCTGCGGTAAGTTTAAACGGTACACCTGCGGAGGTGGCCAATGGGCTTACGGTAGTGGGAGATTCTAATACAACGAATGTAACCATTACCCCGGGGCAGTCGCGTGTGCTGACCTATAAACTCTCGGGAACCCCCACTGCGGCAGGGACACTCACGGCGAACTTCAGCCGTTTGGGCTTA
>NZ_JAYWXI010000167.1:0-376 GCF_036016955.1 Bergeyella anatis
TTTTGAAGACAAAGAAAAAGTTGTCAAAGATATGGCGGAACAAATTATAGAAGTTTGTGAAAAATTGCAATAAGAAACCTTCTGCTAACATAGTATTTGCAAAAGGCGGGGAGAAGTGTTGAATTGAAAAGCAAAAATATTTAGTCGCATATGCTTTTCAATTCAACTATTTTGATTAATTTAGTTTCATTGAAAAAGCATCTGCTTTGGTTGGTCGAAATTGAACTATCCGTTCAATTTAGCCCGCCCTTCGCAAATACTTTTTCCGTTGTACGACATTTTAAAAAAGGTTGTCAAAAAACTAAACTAATTATAATTAAAAAAGAAAATTTAT
Source organism: Bergeyella anatis (assembly GCF_036016955.1). NCBI lineage: Bacteria > Pseudomonadati > Bacteroidota > Flavobacteriia > Flavobacteriales > Weeksellaceae > Bergeyella > Bergeyella anatis. The sequence goes on from NZ_JAYWXI010000167.1 coordinate 335, forward strand.
GAAAAAAACATTATTCCTAAGTGTTTTAAGTTTACTCACAAT
>NZ_JAYWXI010000168.1:0-369 GCF_036016955.1 Bergeyella anatis
TATGAAACCTTATTTTCCAGCTAAAAACTTTTTGATTAAAATGGATGGTCAAAAAGGGACAGATGGTAATGAATGGGATACAGAATATCAGCAAAATTAATTTAGAGAATGGCAGAGTTTTGTAAAGAATGTGCTCGTAAAATAGGAGTCTCTTTTGATGGTTATCCCGTATTTTGTGAAGGGTGTGGCATTTATATTGAACACTCGCCACTTAAACAGTACATTATGAATCAAATAGATATGTTTATAAAACTCATCAAAAAAAATAATCAATAAACTTTAAAATCCACTTTGAAAATACAAAGTGGATTTTTACATTTTAAACTTTCTACTCGATGGAGTTACTTCATTTTTTAAAGACTGAGTGTT
>NZ_JAYWXI010000169.1:0-363 GCF_036016955.1 Bergeyella anatis
CCTATTACTTTTACTTTGGCTTCTGGTGGGTAATTTTTACATACTTCTGCTATAATTTGCTCTACCGTCATTTTCTCAAAACTACGGCTATTCTTCCCATTCTCTAATAATATACTGGGAGCTGATGCCGTGATATATAAGTCCCCCGTACCACTATCGCCATTCTTCTTGTTGCTAACGTGGGTAACAATACCTTGAAAACTCTGAATCACCTTCCCATACTGATGGAAGTTTAATAAAAATTGCTCCCCTAAAAGTAAGCGGGATTGACGCATTAAAAATCCATAGAAGTCATCTACCACTTCATCGGATACAATAATGGTAAATTCATCGTGCTTGCCTGTGTATTGATGTATCTCTACC
>NZ_JAYWXI010000170.1:0-363 GCF_036016955.1 Bergeyella anatis
ATTTCGTACTTGAAAAGATTGGAAGAAAATTCTATTTTAGTTTTTATTTGTCCAACTTTAAGGAAAAAATCAATTTTCACAGAACTAAAAAGAAAGCTCTTTGAAGAAAATATTTATCTCTCTGAAAACAAAGAACTTTTAACTTTTGTAACTGAAAATAATAAGCACATTCTAATTCAAAGTTGGAATGAAGTTCTTGAACCAATTAAAAATCTGCTGAAAGAAAATCAAGATGAAAGATTGGTTTCGGACGTTGATCAAATTATTGGATTTTGTGAAGTAATTGATAAAAATTCATTCATTCCATTAACCGAAAATGACCTTTCTCCAGAAATTGGTAGACGAATAAACAGTTATTATTTT
>NZ_JAYWXI010000018.1:0-21451 GCF_036016955.1 Bergeyella anatis
ATTCAGAGTGAGAGAAAGGGGGACATTGTCTCTCTTTCCTCTCTGAAAAATAAATGTTTTTATTGCTTATTATCCGCACCCAAAAAGTTGCATTTATAAGTTGAATTCAAGAATTCAGAATCTACCTTAATATCAATATTGTTTTTTAAGGATTTTGATTTTTCTGTAAATCTAACTCCATTGTTTTTTATAAAACATTGGTAAAGTTGAACATAGTCAAAAGTTTTTCTTTTGTTTGCAATAATATCAGCAACCTGCAATTCCTTTATTAGATAAATAAGTTGAGTAGCCACTTCGTTTTTCCAAACAATAGGCTCTTTAAGTTCCGTAATTGAGGTTTCTGTAAAAATGAGTTTGAAGTTTTGAAAACTAATAACTTCATCTATCAATTCATTCTTTATAAGAAATCTTTTGAAATCGTATAACTTAACCTCATCTATCAGCCATTTATAAGTAAGTTTTGATTTTATTTTTCTGGGTTTAGGAGGTGTATGTTTTTCAGTATCTTCAAAGAATTTAATCCATTCATTTGCTTCCTGTTTTGTATTGTGGATAATACTAAAAATAGCGTGAAAATGAATGCAGTTACTTTCTTCGGTATCAATCTCTTTTTCTAACTGTAAAACCGCATCTTCTATTTGTTCTAACTCAACTAATGAACTTTTAAAAAAATCTGTTTCATTTGCTCTTATGCCGCTTCTTAAAGATTGTTTACTAAAGTTCTCAAAAGACTTTTCAAATGTTCCGTAAATCATTTTCTCATCTCCAGCACATAAAAGTTGTTGAGGGTAAAAACTTTCCTTTATTTCATTAACCCTTTTTTGCAATGGCTTAATAAGGTTAAAATTCTTATTCATACTTTATTACTTTTTAAACGCCTCATCAAAAATATTAACTGCATCTCTTTTCTTCTGGTCAATCACTTTAGTATAAATTTGAGTTGTCTTTAATTCTCTATGACCTAACATTTTTGAAACTGTATAAATATCAACCCCTTTGGTAAGCATAAAAGTAGCGTAGGTATGCCTTGCACAATGAAAAGTAATATGTTTAGTTATTCCTGCTCTTAAAACCCATTGAGCAAGTGCCACATTCATATAAGAACTGTATCTTAACCCTACAAATACCCTTTCTTCTGGATTGCCTTTTTCTCCAATATATTGTAAAGCATTATTAGGTATATCCAAATATTCAACGCCTTTAGTTTTTTGTTGTTTAAATTGAACTCTGTAACCGCCCTCAAACTCCTGTATCTTACCCCACGTCAATTTATTTACATCAGACCAACGTAACCCAGTAAAACAACTAAATAAAAACGCATTCTTCAAAACATCGTATCTGCATTCTGCTTCCATAAGTGCCTCCAGTTCTTGCTGGGTTAAATATTCCCTCTCATTCTCATCTGGTTTAATACTCTTTACTCTTTTGGCTGGATTTTCGTTAATTATTTTATCATCAAATGCTTGGTTTAAAGCCGCTTTAAATTTGTTGAGGTAAGAAGAAGAAGAACTTTTAGATAAATTCTTACCAGTTTTTGTTTTTACCTCATTCAAAAGGTAATCTTTAAAGCCCTCACAAAACTCTGGCGTTATATCCTTAAATGTTGTTGTAGCACTTGTATAGTTTAATAAATGCTTTAAAGTACTATCCCAGTTACCGTAATTACCTTTACTCTTAAAACGTTCTTCTGTTAGTTTCTTAAAGTATTCAATAAAATTAGTATTCAATTTATGAGTGTTGTTAAACCCGTAAGTACCGTTTTGAATTTCTAACACCCTTTGAGCCTTAACCGCCTCTGCCGATTTTAAGTTTTCCTTATTATGTTGTTTTTCTGCTGGATTTTTAGGCTTGTCGTAAAGAAAGTAGTCTAAATACTCATAATCTCTATTATGCTTTATTTTTCCATTAGGTAGTTTAGAGTACCCTTTATACAATTCTAAATACAAGGTTATTTTACCTGTTTTTTTGGAAAGTCTTTTGCGTAAGGAAATTTTCATTTTATTTACATTATTTACACAAAAATAGAAATAAAATGTAAATTAGCCGTAAAAATGTAAATAAAAAAGGAAATTAAAAGAAACTAAAATTGCATTACAGTACCTTAAACCCTTTATATACTTGCTTTTATTTATTTTTTAATTTCCTTTGTTTTACTACTTTACTTTCCGATACAGAACTTTGAAAAGATATGCCCCAAAACCTCATCATTAGTAAACTCTCCCGAAATTTCGCCGAGATGCTCTAAAGCATAACGCAGTTCGTAAGCCAAAATTTCAGTATGAAAACTCTGCTCAATAGCTTCCTTTACCCGAAAAACCGAATCCAACGATTTTTTCAAAGCCTCATAGTGCCGCTGATTGGTAATCACCGCATTACCCTCACCGCTCTTCATTTGCTCGACATAAGCCGAAAGCTCATTTTTCAAAATTTCCACGTTGGTTTCGTCTTTAGCCGATATTCCGATAAGGGTTCGGGTGTATTGAGGCACCAGCTGCGCCTTTATCTCTGCCATAAATGAGCCGGTTTGCGCCCCGGGTAGATCTATTTTATTTTGAAGCAGAATTATTTCCAAATCTTCCCGCCACACTTCCTTAACAAAATCAACCACTTCCTGAGGAGAAGAGCTAAGTGCATCATACAAATAAAGCAGCACTTGCGCTGTGGCAATTTTGTCTTTGGCTTTTTTCACGCCGATTTCTTCAATGGCATCCGTGGTCTCCCGAAGCCCCGCCGTGTCGATAAAACGAAAGGCATTGCCTTTAATGTGAAGGACTTCTTCAATAGTGTCTCTAGTGGTTCCTGCAATATCCGACACAATTGCCCTTTCCTCCTTCAGCAGCGCATTGAGCAAAGTGGATTTACCCGCATTGGGTTTACCGATAATCGCTACTTGCACGCCGTTTTTCACCGCATTGCCATAACGGAAACTCTCCATCAGGGCTTTGAGCTTTTCTTCGATTTTATCCAAAAGTATATTCAACGCCGTTCGGTCTGCAAACTCCACGTCCTCTTCTGCAAAATCCAACTCTAATTCCACCAAAGCCGTAAAATTGAGCAAATCCCCTCTCAAAGCTGAAATTTCCGCCGAAATTCCTCCTTTTAGTTGGTTTAAAGCCACCTTTCGCGAAGCCTCGTTTTCGCTGGCAATCAAATCCGCAATGGATTCCGCCTGAGCCAAATCCAGACGGCCATTCATAAACGCCCGCATCGTGAACTCTCCCGCCTTAGCCATTCGTGCTCCGTTTTGGGTCAACACCTCCAAAATCCGCTTTCCGATATGCGGCGAACCATGAAAAGTGATTTCCGCCGAATGTTCCGTAGTAAACGTTTTCGGGGCATGAAATACAGAGACCATCACCTCATCAATCGGCTCGTCCCCATCAATCAAAAAACCGTAATGAACGGTATGCGAAGGCACACGGGTCAGATCTTTCCCTCTAAAACAACGGTTAATCACCTCCAACGCCTCTTTTCCCGAAAGCCGGATGAGGCCCAAAGCCCCCACGCCGTTGGCCGTGGCAAGCGCACAAATGGTATCCTGATTCATATTGCAAAAATAACGCTTTTTAGAGCATAAAAAAATGGGACTCCTGCCCCAGCCCAACCTTCGTCTATCTTATCTTCCTAAAAAAAGCCACTTCATAAAGAAGTGGCTTTCCATTTTGTACGATCGGATTATTTTCTCAATCCTAATTCTGCGATAATCGCTCTGTATCTTTCGATATCTTTATTTTTAAGATAATCCAACAATCGTTTTCTCTTTCCTACCAATTTCACCAAAGCTCTTTCCGTAGCATAGTCTTTGTGGTTTTTTCTAAGGTGACCGGTCAGGTGGTTGATTCTGTAAGTAAACAAAGCAATTTGTCCTTCTGCAGAACCAGTGTTTTCTGCTTTACCTCCGTGCTTAGCGAAGATTTCTGATTTTTTTTCTTTTGTCAAGTACATGCCAATATTATTTAATGATTATTATGTAACGAGCGGCAAAGATAGAACTTTTTTGCAACCCCCACAATAGTCTGAAGAAAATTTACTATGATTTCATAATAAAAAAGTTCCGCCTCCTTGGAGGCGGAACTCTATCTCAAAAACGGTCGGAATCCATTAGTTTCCTCCTTCCATTTTCTTTTTCAACTCTGCAAGAGCGTCGATATCGCCAAGCGTCGTTTTTTCTTCTCCTGAAGAAGCCGCCGCTTTAGATGTTGCTTCCTTCACGTTTCTTCTCTCTTCTTCTCTGAAAAGACCGGTGTGAGAAACCACTACGCGCTTAAACTCCTTGTTGAATTCAATCACTTTGAAATCTGCCGTTTCCCCTTTCTTAATCTTGCTTCCGTCTTCTTTTTCAAGAAGTCTTGCAGGACAGAAAGCTTCCACTTCCGCATCTTCAAACTGAACCTGAGCTCCTTTGTCAAATACATCGGTAGCTACCCCGCTGTGTACGGTACCTTCCGCATATTTATCCTCAAACTTATCCCAAGGGTTTTCCTGCAATTGTTTGTGCCCCAAAGACAATCTTCTTGCTGCGGTATCCAATTCCAATACCACTACGTCCAATTTATCGCCTACGTTGCAGAATTCGCTAGGATGCTTGATTTTTTTCGTCCAAGAAAGGTCGGAGATGTAAATCAACCCGTCGATACCTTCCTCTAACTCTACAAACACTCCAAAGTTAGTGAAGTTTCTCACCGTACCCACGTGCTGAGAGCTTACAGGGTATTTGGATTCGATATTTTCCCAAGGATCTTTGGATAGTTGTTTCATACCAAGAGAAATCTTTCTCTCTTCGCGATCCAACGTCAATACTTCTGCTTCTACTTCATCCCCTACTTTCACGAAATCGCCTGCGCTTCTCAAGTGAGTAGACCAAGACATTTCAGAAACGTGGATCAAGCCTTCCACTCCTGGAGCAATTTCTACAAACGCTCCGTAGTCAGCCAATACAACCACTTTACCTTTCACACGGTCTCCAACTTTAAGATCCGCTGAAAGCGCATCCCATGGGTGCGGTTCCAATTGCTTCATACCCAACTGGATTCTGGTCTTCTCGTCGTCGAAATCCAAGATAACCACTTTCACGGTTTGACCGTCCTCCAAAACTTCGGAAGGATGGTTCACACGAGACCAAGAAAGATCCGTAATGTGGATCAAACCGTCTACGCCACCAAGGTCGATGAATACCCCGTAAGAAGTGATGTTCTTAACGGTTCCTTCAAGAACCTGACCTTTCTCCAATTGCGCAATGATTTCTTTTTTCTGATCCTCGATATCCGCCTCGATAAGTGCCTTGTGAGACACCACCACGTTTTTGAACTCAGGGTTGATTTTAACCACTTTGAACTCCATGGTTTTACCAACGTACTGATCGTAATCTTTAATCGGCTTCACATCGATTTGAGAACCTGGCAAGAACGCTTCGATACCGTGTACGTCCACAATCATACCTCCTTTTGTTCTCGATTTTACAAAACCGTTAACCACTTCACCTGTTTCGTGAAGCTCGTTCACCTTATCCCAAGCCTTAAGCGTTCTGGCTTTTTTGTGGGAAAGCTGAAGCTGCCCGGTTTTGTCTTCTCTACGGTCTACCATTACTTCCACTTCATCACCTACGGACAAATCGGGTTTGTAACGGAATTCGTTAAGAGAAATCACACCTTCAGATTTGAAGTTGATGTCTACGATGGCTTCTTTATCGGTAAGTCTTACGACTTTACCAACCAACACATCGTTGTCTTCAAGATCGCTTAGGGAACCTTTGTAGATTTCCTCAAGATCGCTCTTTTCTTTTCTTGCATCAGCATCCAATCCGGACTCGAAAGAATCCCAGTCAAACTGTTCAGGTGCTACGTTTTGGTTCATAAGAACCTCGTCTTTGTATTCAGACATAAAAATAAAATTTGTATTCCTTCTCTCCTATAATCTGATGGTTTTGCGGACAGGAAATACGGAAGATGTTAAAAATTAAAGCCTTGCTTTCTCAGATTACCCCGCAAAAAAGCGCTGCAAAATTACGTTTTTTTTCGTTACGATGAAGAAAATCCCCTTCGATTTTTACTCTTTTTGAAATTTCCCTCTCAAAAAAAACATTGCACTCCCCAAAAAGGAAATGCAATGCCTTATTTAAAATCTAAAAAAGTCTTAAACAAAAGGAAGTTTCACCACTTTTGCAGGAACGGACTTATTTCGGATTTGGATGAAAATCTCTGACCCCAGTTTAAAATGAGGACGATCCACATAAGCCAAACCGATACCAACCTTTTTCATAGGGCTCATCGTACCCGAAGTTACCCGACCAATGCACTCGCCTTGAGCATCCACCACGGGATAATCGTGCCGAGGGATCGCCTTCTCCTGCATCTCGAAAGCCACCAGCTTACGGGTTACCCCTTCCTCTTTCTGCTGTTGGAATTTTTCCTTGGAAATGAAGGATTTATCAAACTTGGTAATCCAGCCCAATCCGGCTTCAATAGGAGAGGTCGTATCGTCAATGTCATTACCGTAAAGACAAAATCCTTTCTCCAAACGCAACGTATCCCTCGCTCCCAAGCCACAAGGCAGTACGCCGAACTCTTCTCCCGCCGCCGTAAGCGCATCCCAAATTTTCTCTGCATGCTCGTTTGCAAAATACACCTCAAAACCGCCGCTTCCCGTATACCCCGTATTGGAAATAATCACCTCCGGAATACCGCAAAGCGTCCCCACCGCAAAATGATAATAAGGAATAGCCCCCAAATCCGTATCGGTCAATTTCTGCAAAGTCTCCAGCGCCTTAGGCCCCTGTACCGCAATAAGCGAAGTTTGATCCGAAACATTAGTCATCGTCGCTCCAAAGGTGTTATGTCGGCTGATGTGCGCCCAATCCTTAGCAATGTTGGAAGCATTAACCACCACAAAGTACTTTGTATCATTCATTTTATAGACAATAAGGTCATCCACAATACCCCCTTCTTCGTTCGGAAGACAAGAATATTGTGCCTGGCCATCAACCAAGGCCGCCACGTTATTCGTCGTAACTTTCTGTAAGAGTTCCAACGCCCCTTCCCCTTCGATAAAAAACTGCCCCATGTGAGACACATCGAATAATCCTACACGCTCGCGAACGGCAAAATGCTCCTCCGTAAGCCCCGAATATTGCACGGGCATTTCAAATCCTGCAAATGGCACCATTTTCGCGCCAAGGGATACATGCTTGGCATACAATGCGGTTCTGTTCATATTTACTTTTAAATTAATTTGATTTTTCTATTTTCAATGTTTACCCGACTCATTTGCCTTCACCTCTAACACTCCCCCTCTTAAGCCAAATGAATTTTATACTGTTCCCAAATAATTTTAAACCATTCGGTAAAACGATCAGGATAGGTTCTAATTTCCTCCTCCAAGGCCTCCATCGTCACGTAACGCACTTCGGAAACCTCCTCGGCATTCAATCGAAATTCCCCTTCATACCGCCCGACAAACACATGATCCAGCTCGTGCTCCCAAAGACCTCCGCCCACGTCCGCCTTATATATAAAGTGAAACTTCTCCTCCAAAGCCGTCGAAATGCCCAACTCTTCCTCCAAACGGCGATGAGCCGCCTGAAGATACGATTCTTCACTCCGAGGATGGGAGCAAACCGCATTGGTCCACTTTCCCGGCGAATGGTACTTTCCTTGCGCCCTGCGCTGCAGCAGCATCCGATCGCTCGCGTCAAATAAAAATACAGAGAACGCCCGGTGAAGCACCCCGTTCTGATGCGCCGGCATCTTTTCCATCAAACCAAGCACCTCGTCCTTTTCCGTTACTAAAACCACGTGTTCCTCCATACCCACAAAAATACATTTTTTAATGGATATAGCCTACGATTCGGAATCAAAGTAACGATCCAGCCGCTCCAAAGCCCCCTTATCATTCCCCACAAAACACTCCCGATCGGTCACAAACACGGGCCGTTTTAAAAAACTATAATGCTCCAAAATCAAACGGCGAAAATCCTCCTCCTTCAAAGATTTCAAGTCAATCCCCCGCTGCTTAATCTGAGTGGACTTCTTGCTAAAAAGTGCTTCATACGATCCCGTATGGGCATAAAGCACCTCCAATTCCTCTTCGGTTATCGGCAAAGACTTAAGCTCCCTCAGCATCCAATCGGACAAGTCTTTCCCGCTCATGATTTTTTTATTGGTGGAGCAAGTCTTTAAATAATATACTTTTTTCATTTTTATTTCTTTTCGGACAAAGATAAGCCCTATTTTCATCCGCCCCAAAAGTCTTTCTTCTCTCCCGAAAAATACCACTCAATTTCTCGGAAGAAAATAAATCCCCACTCCAAATTAAAAACAAAAAAAACAGAAAGCCGTCACGCCCGCCCCAAAGGTTTCAAGCCTCTTTTCTTTCCGTTTCTACAGATACCACAGTCGTAAAAAGTTAATTTATAATGCAAAAAAACCGGCTTGACCAATCAACAACGGTTCGAGGGACAATAATTTCTTCTACGGGATCATCGTATTTTCTGCTGTATAATAACCTTCCCTCTTTATCGTATTGCTTTTCCTCATAAACAGATAATTTTCAGAAATCGGCTATGATGTGAAAACTCGGCGACATCCAAACACCCCGCTTTAATCCTGCTCCGGTGCCTTCGATTTACCGAAGATGAGTTTCAAAATTACGGGAAGAGTCGTTACCAGAACCAAAACCAAAATAATGCTCTCCAAATGCGCCTTTAGATCGATTTTAAATTGGTCAAGGAAAAAACGGTCGAGATAATGCCCCGCAAAAACCAAAGAAAACGACCAAAGCAGTGCCCCTATCACGTTATCCAGTAAGAAACGTTTTTTACTCATCCCTACTATTCCCGCCACAATCGGCACAAACGTGCGGACAATCGGCAAAAAACGAGCCACGATGATAGCCAAACTGCCATGTTTCTCAAAAAACTCCGTTGCCTGATACAGGTATTTCTTTTTGAAAAAAAACGAATCCTTCTTTTCATAGAATGCCGGTCCTGTCTTATGCCCGATCCAATACCCCAACTCATTCCCTATAATCGCCGCCAAAGCAATGCTGCCAGCCACAATGGTCGTATCCCCAAAACCACTTCCCGTCGTTCCGAACGTATTGGTTACCATCTCCACGGAATAAATCCCCGAAATAAAGAGCAAGCTGTCACCGGGCAGAAAAAAACCGACGAAAAGCCCCGTTTCCGCAAAAATAATGAATATAACCAGCCAAAAGCCCCCCAGTCTAATATAAAATTCCGGGTTAACCAGGTTTTTCCAGTTTTCAAAATGATCCATAGTGACTCGTGTTTGTCACAAAAGTAAGAGAAAAAGCCCGCTTTCCGAAAATTATTAAGACTTTTTAACAGAAAAAACCGCGGAAGAACCCCATTTCCTTACAAGTCCATATCCTCCTCGCTTACCGCTGTACCATCCGCCATAAGGAATGCCTTGAGAAACGGTGTAAGATGACCGTTCATCACGGCATCGACATCCGAGGTCTCGTGCCCGCTTCGCACATCTTTCACCAACTTGTAGGGATGCATCACGTAATTGCGGATTTGGCTGCCCCACTCGATTTTCATTTTATTGGCTTCGATTTCGTTACGGGCTTTCATCCGCTCTTCCAATTCCATTTCGTAGAGACGGGATTTAAGGAGCTGCATCGCCTTCTCCTTATTCTGAAGCTGGGAACGCGACTCCGAGTTTTCAATAATAATGCCTGTGGGGGCGTGGCGAAGCCGCACGGCGGTTTCCACCTTGTTAACATTCTGCCCTCCCGCTCCCGACGCTCTCATCGTTTCGAAAGTAATATCGGCAGGGTTGATGTGGATTTCGATGGTGTCATCCACCAAAGGATAAACGTACACCGAAACAAAGCTGGTATGCCGCTTAGCATTGGAATCGAAAGGCGAAATCCGAACCAAACGGTGGACGCCATTTTCCCCTTTCAGATAACCGAAAGCGTATTCTCCCTCAATTTCCAGCGTTACGGTTTTCACCCCGGCCACATCGCCCTCTTGAAAATTCAATTCCCGAATTTTATAGCCCTGCTTTTCCGCCCACATGGTGTACATCCGCATCAGCATGCTGGCCCAATCGCAACTTTCCGTTCCGCCCGCTCCCGCCGTAATCTGCAAAACCGCCGAGAGTTCGTCCCCCTCATTGGAAAGCATATTTCGGAATTCCAAATCCTCAATTTTTTCCACCAACAAGGCAAAATGCGCTTCCGACTCCCGCTCGCTGTCGGGATCTTCCTTAGCAAATTCCATAAGCACCTGCAAATCCTCATGCCCCGAATGGATTTCCTCATAAGCCTCCACCCATTTCTTTTTGGAGCGCAACTGTCTCAAAAAAGCTTCCGCCGTTTTAGGGTTATCCCAAAATTCCGGAGCCGCCGTTTTCTCGTCGTCGTTGGCTATTTCGATTTTCTTCTTTTCGATTTGGAGGTACTTATGCAAATCCTCTATGCGGGATTGAACGTCTTTCAGTTGATCGGCATTTATCATGCTGCAAAAGTAAGCATTTAGAAAAACGGATAAAAACAATTTTTCGAAAGCCTATCCGCCCATATCCCCTCCCCAAAAGCCGGCATCAAAGCCCAAGCCTAAAACCAAGATTTCTTGTTCTTAACGTAGGTCCGATCGAAGGTTTCGTCGTCCATCGTAAGGTAAATAATCCCTTCGATAAAAGGAATAACGGTCGCCAGCCCGCAAGTCAGTATATTAAACGCAATCTGAAGAAGCGCCTCTTTCTGATACCCCAAAACCCATTTGTTCCCCGCAAAAGTTCCCAAAAATAATCCTAAAAGGGCTGCCGCAATCTTTTTTTCGCTGCGGTAAGGCCGATTCGGTTGTGGTGCAGGATTAGGCGATTGATAACCGTAAGTTTCCATAAAATCTTATTTTTTTAATGTTCTACCCAATTGGTAGCAAATACCGGGCTAATGTTACCCCAATGATGTTTTTTTTAATCCAAATAATTCGTTCCGAATACTTATCTTTGCTTTTATGATTTTACGCGGGGAAAACTTAATTAAAGAATACGGACCCAAAAAGGTAGTAAAAGGCGTTTCAGTAGAAGTCGCCCAAGGGGAGATTGTAGGCCTCTTAGGCCCCAACGGAGCAGGAAAAACCACCTCTTTCTACATGATTGTAGGGTTGGTTCGTCCCACATCGGGCCGAATATTCTTGGACAACCAAGACATCACGCAGGACGCCATGTACCGACGGGCCCAAAAAGGCATTGGCTATTTGGCTCAAGAGGCCTCCGTTTTCCGTAAATTAAGCGTGGAAGAAAATTTGATGAGCGTTTTACAACTGACCAAGCTGTCCAAAAAAGAACAAAGGTTAAAATGCGACGAGTTAATCGAAGAATTTTCTTTAGAACACGTTCGGCGTAACCGTGGCGACTTGCTTTCCGGAGGAGAACGCCGCCGAACCGAAATCGCCCGATGCCTTGCCACCAGCCCCAATTTTATTCTCTTGGATGAGCCTTTTGCCGGGGTCGACCCCATCGCCGTAGAAGACATCCAAAAAATTGTGAGAAGCCTGACCAAAAAAAACATCGGAATCCTAATTACCGACCACAACGTCCAGCAAACCCTTGCCATTACCCACAAAACCTACATCATGTTTGAAGGACGCATCCTAAAGGAAGGCCTGCCCGAGGATTTAGCCAACGACCCTCAGGTACGGGAAGCCTATTTGGGCGAGAATTTCGTTTACCAAAGCATTGACGATAAACCCCGGAGGAAAACCTTTGCGTATTGCATTTGGGCCGGTAATTTTGACAGCCGCGCCGAACTCCAATTCGAAGTGGATACGTATTTTGCGGGAGAACAAGATCTAAGGCTCTTCCATGGATTCGAGGACATCAGCTTCGCTTCTTTGGCCAATTCCGAAATCGACCATATCTTCAAAAACGTGGTGGATAAAACCCAATACAACAGTTTCGTTTTCCTAAAACGACCTCTTAGCCCCGTGCTTTCTACCGAAGCACTGACAAGCGCAGCAAAAGAGCGCCCGGTCGGCAAACTGACGTACACCGGAACCCATTTATTTGAAGCCTAAGCGGTTAGAACCCCCTGGGTTGATATACTGTAAAGATTAACGGAATTTGTATAAGGCCCGAATCCCTTTAGAAATTTATTTTTGTGGAAAAGCTTTCGCCTCGGCAAAAGTTTTTAAGATGTGTTTAAAATCAAAATACAACACCCATTTTTAAATTTTTATGAAGAGGATTTTGGTATTGTCGTTATTTTCTTGGATCTTATTATCATCGGTATCCTGCCGCCATCGTTTGGTAGGCACTTGGGAAGTGGAGCGTTACGAGAGCAAAGCGCACGGCCAACCAACGGCTTCGCTCCGCCATGCGGGCACCCTTCGTTTCCATCGGGATTATACCGGGGAAAAAGACCTTCAGTACACTTTATTGGGAAACTCCACCTGGGATCGGATTCCGTTTCGCTGGGAAGCCTCCCCTCATAAGGTAACTCTGCACTCGCAAGAGGCTTCAGAATTCTCTAAAGTATGGATCGTCGTCGAAGACCGAAAAAAACGCCAGGTTTGGAAATCTACGGACGGATCAAACCGAGTTCAAGTTCTTGAACTAAGAAAGAAATAAATACGGCTTTTCAAAACTCGAAACTTACGATTTTCGGAAGCATAAACCGTAAAATTATTTGTTTTAATTTTTTAACATGAATGCAAATCTACAATTAACCGATACCTTCAAAGCTTTTTTCAACAGTGAGAAAGCCGGCGGTATCCTGCTGATTTTCGTAACCTTATTATCTCTGCTTCTGGCCAATTCGGCATGGGGCGAACAATACATCGGCTTTTGGAACACCTACGTCGGCAGCCACAGCATCGTCCACTGGATTAACGACGGGCTAATGGCGATTTTCTTCCTTCTCATCGGTCTCGAACTCGAAAGAGAAATCTACAAAGGGGAGCTTTCTAACCTTCAAAACGCCTCGCTCCCGGTCATGGGGGCCATCGGCGGACTCATGGTTCCGGCGGCCATTTTCTTGTTTTTCAACTACGGCAGTCCGACGCAGTCCGGTGCGGGAATTCCCATGGCCACCGATATTGCGTTTGCCATCGGAGTATTGTCCTTGCTCGGCAACCGAGTACCCGCCACAATGAAAATTTTCCTTACAGCCTTGGCCGTCATCGACGATTTGGGAGCCATTCTCATCATTGCCGTGTTCTATACAGGCGATTTATCTTGGATTAACCTGATGATTTCGCTGTCCATTTTTGCCGTTCTGCTCGTGATGAACCGTATGAAAATCCACCACCTATGGCCTTATCTCATCGGAGGAGCTGCCATGTGGTACTTCATGCTGAACTCGGGCGTTCATGCCACCATCACAGGAGTGCTTTTGGCCTTTGCCATTCCATTCGGTGACGGAGGAAAACAAAGCCTCTCCTACCGTTTAGAACATGCCATTCACAAACCGGTAGCCTTTCTGATTCTTCCCCTTTTCGCAATAGCCAATACCTGCATTCCCATCGCTGCGGAATGGTATCGGGATTTAGCCTCTCCCAATGCCTTGGGGATTATCCTGGGACTGGTTTTAGGCAAGCCCATTGGCATCATGGCTTTGGCCGGATTGGGTGTAGCCATTGGTTTTTGTAAACTACCGAGTGATCTTTCTTGGAAAAATATTTTAGGCGTGAGTTTTCTGGCCGGTATCGGTTTTACCATGTCCATTTTCGTTTCGATTTTGGCCTACGACTCCGAAATCCTGATAAACGAATCCAAAATCGCCGTACTTGTAGCCTCTTTGATTGCGGGTAGCATCGGGTTCCTGTTGCTTTACTTTACACTCTCCAAAACCGTAGCCGTAAAGCATCCCGAACTGACCGAAGAAGTCGAAGAAAGCCAATCGTCCAAAATGCAAAAGCAAACCTCCAAGCTCTAAGGCAGCGTTGCATTTAAGACCTAAAAATCCGATGGATTAGCTTTTTAAATTTGAACATTTAATTTTTAACCTTAAAATCACAATATTATGGCACTAAGAGATTTATTGCAACGATTAGCAAATCAAAAGAGTAACCCTTCTGTTACCATTTCGCTCAATACGCATCGTTCCCACCCGGAAAACCAACAAGATGAAATCGTATTGAAAAACCTAGTGAAAGAAGCCGCCCAAAGAGTGGAGGAAGAATTCGGAAAGCGCGAAGCGGCAGAAGTGCTCGAAAAACTGGAAAACATCGAAAGCAAAATCGACCACAACCACAATTTGGAAAGCCTTCATATCTTCATCTCCAAAGACGAGGAAGAGGTAGTGAAAACCACTTGGCCGGTACGTGAAAATTTGGCTCAGGTGGACGAAACATTTGCCGTAAGATACCTGATTAAAGCCTTGAACCGAAGCGAAGAATACCTGATTCTGCGTTTGGCACAAGACGGAACACACCTTCATCGGGCCTTAAACGACAGCGTTATCGAAGAAGTGCAAAACCATGTGTTTCCTTTCGGTGAAAATCCGAACAAAATCGACTTCAACATCCGGAAAAGCGATGCCGAATACGTTGACAGCCAAATCCAAGAACATTACCGAACAATCGACAAAGCTTTGGTGAACTACCTTCGCGAGCAAGACGAAGCCCTAAACGTTGTGGTGCTCTCTACCCGGGACAACTACGACCATCTAATGAAAGTGGCTTCCCAACCTCAAATTTATGTGGGGCATGACGATAAAGACTACCACGCCCGCGCCGACCACCACATCGCCGCACAAGCATGGGAAATCATCAAACAAAAACAAAGCGAACAACGTACAGAAGCCATCGGCGAAATGAAGGAGGCAATCTCCAAAGCCCAAGTCCTTACCGACCTGCAGGAAATCTATCAAGCGGCCATCGACGGAAGAGGAGAGCTTTTGATCGTCCACCAAGACTACGAACAACCCGTAAAAATGATTGACGACCGCTCTTTCCAATACGCGGAAGACGCTAAGGCTCCCGGCGTTTTGGACGACATTGTAAGCACCATTGCATGGGAAGTTTTGTCCAAAAAAGGACGCGTTCATTTCACCGCACAAGAAGAAATCACCGATTTGGGTTCGATTGTACTGAAAACAAGGTACTAAACTTTGTTTGACCCATCTAAAAAAGTCGCCCCGCTTTCAGCGGGGCGACTTTGCTTGTCGCTCTATCATCAAAAACTATTTCGATGGTTTATCGGGGTAAGGAATGGCTTTATCCAATTCGATGGGAAGATAATGTTTTATAATCGACTCCTGCATCATTTTTCTTTTCTGATCCAATTGGGAAATCGAATGAATATCCTCCCCATTGATATTAATGGAACCTCCATTTTTCAAAATCCTCGTCAGATAAGCTACCGGATCCTGATAATCATTCAACATCAGTTTTACCCATTGCTCGTGATTGATTTTCAGGGGCGTTTTATCATAGTAAGTTTCTAAAAAGTTTTCGGTGGCGTAGGTTTCGCCCAAGACTTTATTCTTTACCAAAACATAGTGAAACTTCTGCTCTGTATCATAGATTTCATAAATCAGCCCGGGCAGGCCGTTAAATTTATAGGGGCCTTCCATCACCGGAATTTCTTTAGCAAACCAAGCTTCCCAATCCCGACCTCCGAAGTGCGTTCGAGCCTTTTGAAGGATAAGATTTTCAGGGCTTTTTTTAGTTACCGACGTTACCTCCCAGTCCATAGCATCCGAAGAAGGAATGACAAAATAATCGCTGTCATTGTTAGTGAAAAAATTAAGATGTGTGTGTTGATTTTTATCCCTCTTCAGCACTTGCTTCGTAGACGAAACGGTTCTGAAAACGTGCCCCGGCGTTTTTTTTGACAACGAATCACTTTCCAAAAATTTAAGGTCATAAAACTTAACTTCTTTCGGATTTACATCTAATACCATTAAGTCCTTCTGGGGCCCATTGCCCACCTGCCGGGTAAGTTGATAGATAAACCGATTGGTCTGTGCCCAAACCATCATCCCTAAATTAAGGAATAGGACGGATAAAATCATTTTTTTAGTCCTCATGTTTTATTTAAGTCTTCATTCTAGTTTTTTTCTTCGTTTGGTCCACGCCATTATTAAATTCTTTTTTGTCTTCCGAAAAAGACCTGTTAAAGATAAAACATTTCAATTAATACGAAAAACTATTTTTAATTCTCCGTCTTCAGCCGTTTTTAACCGCTTTTTATTACGACAAACCCAATGAAATCTAAGGTTTTTTGTGATTTTTGTTTTTTTTGAAGCTGAAAATTGAAATAAATCAGGGTAAAAAACTTGTGCATGTCCTCATAGTTTTCTACATTTGGCTCGTTATGCTTTTGGGACCCAATCACATCCGAAAAAACGAAAAAAAACAACCGAAAAATTTGGTGGTTTCGGATAATCGTGTAAACACACACACACACACACACACACACACACCACTTACGTCCCCTAAGGCTTTATAAAAGCGCGCAGGTACGCGTAGCTTACAAAAATTTTTCGGAAAAACCAAGCTTACTTTATTTTTTTACGGCTTTGGTTTTAGGCGTTGTTTTGAGGAATCTTATTTCTCAAAACAACGCTTTTTTGGTTTCTGCCTTTATGGTCGTTTTGGCCGTTATTCTTTTTCCTTTTTCGAAAAAATCATTTTTAACGCTAAATCCCAAGCTAAAAGCCCTTCTTTGTTTTCATAAGTTAAAGTTTAAGTGTATCGGGGCTTTTAGCCGCCGGAAGGTCGCCTCATGGCTTTCCGGCTTTCTTGCGAAAAAATTTGAAACAACTATAAATACGGTTTTTTACCGCCCAACCCGATCCGATGGAGGCAAAATCGTAAAACAATCAAGCCACAGAAAAAATGCATCGAGAATACGGACACAGGATGGTTGTCTTCATAACCAGCCAACACCTAACACCATTCTTGTCCGTTTCCGATGCTTTTCACAATAATGATTTCATAAATATTAACCACTAAACAAAAAAAAATGAAAAAAGGAACAATTAAATTCGGCGTTTTAGCTTTTTTAGGATTGGGGTTTTCTGCCTACGGACAGTACAATGGTAAAGTAGGGATTAATACCACTACTCCTAATGCAACATTGGAGATTCAAATATCTGATGCTAACAAAAGTGGAAATACCAAAGAGGGGATTTTAATCCCAAATGTAAGTGCCGAGAGAGCTGAAAATATGGGTGCAGGGCTAGAAGATGGTACTTTATTATTCATTGGTTCTGGGGCAGCTAATGCTACAGGTACTACATCTAATTACAGTGGTAAAGGGTTTTACTACTTTGATAAAACCACTACCAAGTGGGTAAAAGTAGGAGCTGCTTCTACAACTAAAGAGTTTACCGCAAGATTGGGGCAAACGGTATCTGCCAGTTATGAGTGGACAAAAAAAGGAGGCGTTGCTGGAGGAGAAGAAATAGGTTTAGCCGATTTCTATGAGTTTACAGTAGATGCAGGAGCATTAAAACTCCCTGCACCTAGTGCACATAAAGGTGCAATTATTCACTTTAAAAATTCTACGGGTGGAACACTAGTTTATACTGGAACTAATGGAGTAGATTTCCCATCAGAAACATCATCTATTACGGCAAGTTCAGCTCAAATGGTTTGGTCTGATGGAACTAAATGGTATCTTATAGGAGGTAGAAACTAATTATCATTTTATTAACCTTAAAAAAATAGACAAAATGAAAAAAATAACAATATTGGCACTAGCATTAGGGACTTGCTCAATAGCTCAAGCTCAAGTACTATCTCATGGAGAAATTTCTAAAAACTTGTTTAAGACCAATTATTTCCTCGATGCAAGTAATTTTCAGAGTCAAGCAGATGTTTCTAAAGGAAAATTGTTAGGTTTTCCTAAAACCGATTTAACACAGTTTAAATTTGATTTAAAGGTGGTTACCGATGAGGTAACATTATCGGGGTTTGATGGGGTAGTAGTTTATAATACTGCTATAGGAAAAACAGGTTCAGACGCTAATACCCAAGGTAAAGTAGTAGATGTAACCCCAGGTTTTTACTATTTCTCTAATCCTAATGGAGCTACCAACCAAACGGTTTCCGAAGGGAAATGGGTAAGGTTAAGCGATAGTGTTAGCCAAGAAGGGCAAGAATGGTTACATAATGGTTCTGATGCTATTTATGCTAAAAGAGCTAAGGAAAATACTCCCTCTAATGCATTTGAAATTTTGGATAATGGTAAAACCTATATAAACCAAGGAGGAGTTGATTGGACAACATTAACAAATTCAGAGGGATTACCCCTTTTCTCTGCTAATCCCAGAGGTTATTTGCTTAATGCAAAGTATCAAAGCAGTAAATCTTTACCTACCACTAATATTGAGATTGACCATGACAATTTAGGGATAGCAGGATATACTTTTAACTCTAGTAGTGCTTTTGTAGAGGCAAATCATGTAAATAATGCACAGGGTAACAAAAAGTTGTATCAGTCTTCTTCCGAGTCTATAAATGTAAATGATAATATTACCCAACCCCTATACTATGTTAGAGGTAAAGCTTTTCATACTTTGGTTGGAGGTCAAGTTTCTGCTGATATAGAATTTATTAGAGGTATTTCTTCAACGGCAGTTAGAGGTGGAGCGGGTAACTCAAAATTTTCTGCTGCAGGGTATTTTGCTTCTACTACCGAAGATAATGCCGTGGTAACTTTTGGGGAAGCGGTTAGAGGAGGAGTAAATGTCAAAAATGGAGGTACAATAAATAATATGGTTGGAGGTCGTTTTTATGCTGATGTTATGGGAGGTAATACCACTAATTCAATAGGAGTTAGAGGAGCAGCCAATACTTATACAGAGCAGACAACTAATGTAAGTAGATTGTTCGGAGGAGATTTTTATTCTGTGGGTAACTCAAGTATTGTTATTGAAGAGATGAGAGGGGTTTCTGGTCATACCGAAATAAAAGGCAATACCACTTCAAATGAGGTTATAGGTGGGCATTTCAGTACGCAACTGAATAATTCGTCAAATTTAAGTTTAGTGAGAGGAGCTAAAATTTTACATATGTTACAAGAAACACCATCTGTTTCCGAAATGATAGGGGTACAAACAGGGATTATTAGAAAAGCAGAAGCAACATCGGTAAGTACGAATATCGCAAATTACTATGGTTTTGTATCTGATAATTTACTAGAAGATAATTCATTTACGGGAAGTATTACAAATTATTACGATTATTTTGCAAAAGATGCTCAAATAGCCTCTAGTAAGATTGTAAACTATTATGGGTTTTATATTAATGGATTAAATAAAACCAGCTACTTAGAAGGAAAAATGGGGATAGGAGTTACGGCTCCAGTAGAAAAATTAGAAGTCGCAGGTAAAGTAAAAGCCACGTCTTTTATAGGCACTAACGGAGCAAGTATCTTCCCAGATTATGTATTCCAAAAATATTATACAGGTACTTCTAGTATTAAAGCAGATTATAGTTTTAAAACGCTAAGCCAAGTAGAAAACTTTGTAAAAGCTAACGGGCATCTGCCAGGGTATAAGTCCGCCGCAGAAATCAAAAAGCAAGGTTATATAGACCTTATGGAAACTCAATTGACTAATGTGGAGAAGATAGAAGAACTCTATCTGCATAGTATAGAGCAAGACAAGGCCTTAAAAGCGAAAGATGCTAAAATAGCAGAGTTAGAAGCTCGCTTGCATAAGCTAGAAGCCTTATTAGTAAAGTAGTTTAACCTTTCCCCATGACGGTATCGCAATGGGGCTTTTTTATACTTTACAAAGTATTGCAAACATCTAACACTAACATCAAAACTTTATACATTATGAACACTCTAAAAGCATGGTTGCGTCCCAACCTCCTCACCAAAGACGACCCGAACGATTTTGTCGCGGTGCCCCTCTTAGGTGGCAGCCTCGGCATTACAGAAATCATAAATGCCCTCAAAAAAGAGGGGATGGAGATAAAAACCGAAACCGCAATAGATATTATCACTCGTTTTAACCGCAAAGCCTCAGAATTGGTACTCAACGGGTATAGTGTAAATACAGGGCTGGTGTATATGCGTCCTGCCATCAAAGGTGTGTTTTATGACAAGACTTGGGATAAGGAGAGGCACTCCGTTTATGTGAATGTAAACCAAGGTTTAGACCTTAGAAAAGCGGTAGCCGACACCAAGGTAGAAATCCTCGGCGAGCAATCCAGCCCAATGAGCGTGTTCAGCATTACCGATAAAGCCACAGGCAAAGCAGACGGTACCCTCACCAAAGGTAAAAATGCCGAAATCAAAGGCACTTACATTAAAATAGACGGCGACAATCCTAAGAACGGCATTGTTTTCAAAAACCTAGACAATCAGCAAGAAGTGAAACTCTCAGCCGAGCATATTGTGCTTAACGAGCCGTCAAGGGTGCTTATTCTTGTGCCTTCGGATTTGGAGGCAGGAAACTATGAGCTAAGTATTACTACGCAGAGAAGTAGCGGTAATGCTCTGCTTAAAGACCCGAGAACGGAGACGTTATCCACGCCTGTAGTGATCGGGTAACCGTCTTATTCAACCCCAATAACCAATGCCCACCACTATAATATAGCGGTGGGCATTATTATTCTAATAGCACAAAAACAAACCTGTCCAATAGGTCGGAGCCTCCGACACGGTAAGGTAGAACCACCCGACATTGGCAAGTCATAGTTTACAACATTCTAAAGTCATATCACACTACGAAGCGGAGCGGGAGGGATGGTCATAGCTTTGTCGGCAAATGAGGCAACCATGAGGTCTATTATTACCGTTTTGGTGCCGTGTCTTACTTTAGACGGCAACGGTGTGCCGCTTTAGACGGTGACTGGACGTTGCCAAATAAAGCACTGGAAATTTTAACGAATGGACGCCCCATTTTCTTAACGCCTCCGTTTCCTTAGGTCGGTTATTATATATGGTAGAGAATACTCGACCTCTAATCCAAAAAAAAATCCCCAACTACGAATGTAGTTGAGGATTCCAAAATAAAAACTGGCGGTGACCTACTCTCCCGCTTTCGCAGTACCATCGGCGCTGGTGGGCTTAACTTCTGTGTTCGGAATGGGAACAGGTGAGCCCCACCGCTAAAACCACCCTAAAGGCTGTATAATCACTCTCTTAAGTCCTAAAAAGTCTTAAACTCCCTATACCTAAAAAAAGTTTTTAGCGATAAAAACCTTCACAAAGAGCAAACCTCTCACTCAAAGAGTGCCCGAAAATAGGCTATAAATCTACGGGTAATTAGTACTACTCGGCTATGCTGTTACCAACTTTACACCTGTAGCCTATCAACGTGGTCATCTCCCACGACCCTTAAAAGATGTCTCATCTTGAGGCAGGTTTCGCACTTATATGCTTTCAGTGCTTATCCTTACCAAACGTAGCTACTCTGCGGTGCGCCTGGCGGCACAACAGATACACCAGAGGTTTGTTCAAATCGGTCCTCTCGTACTAGATTCAAGCCCTCTCAAACATCTAACGCCCGCAATAGA
>NZ_JAYWXI010000171.1:0-362 GCF_036016955.1 Bergeyella anatis
TCCGGATAAGAAGTTTGGGGTGCAGACTAACGGAAGATTAGAGCATCAGTTTATCTATATTCCTATAACGGGGAGTGATGGTAAAACTTGGCTCAATAATAACCTTGGGGCAGACTATGCTAACCTCAATTCTCCTGCTTTTAATCCTATGCAACAAGCCACCAGTTTGACGGATAAGAATGCTTATGGTTCTCACTTCCAGTGGGGGCGTGATGCTGACGGGCACGAGCTGGTAACTTACCCAACCGCAACCACAGGGAATAGAGTAAACCCAAGTATCCCGTTGTATGATAATGCTCAGTTGCAGACTTATACTAACCCTTGTCCTGATGGTTATCACGTGCCTACCCGAGTAGAATGGG
>NZ_JAYWXI010000172.1:0-359 GCF_036016955.1 Bergeyella anatis
TTTAGTGTCCCTGTAAAAGCCAAAAAAGGACAATCAAAGCCAAAATAACACTGCCGTATTAAATTCTAATAGACAGCTTCTATCTTCGTTCTGCGATTTTTAAGATTTAAAGTTTAATGAATTGAATTTAAACCATCAAAAAATAATATACTATGGCTAATGAATCCACTGAAACAAATCCACAAGAGAATATGTCCGTTGCAGAAGAGCAATGGACGGATTTGTTGCTTGTGTATGACCAAGAGGAGCAACAGATTCGTGCCGTAAAAGGATTGGATAAAGACGGGCAGTTAGAAACCGTTCCTCCAGTCCCGGCACACGAACAAGATTTTATGAAGGTGGATCCTCACGGAAATATA
>NZ_JAYWXI010000173.1:0-356 GCF_036016955.1 Bergeyella anatis
AACTAGTTTTTCCTACACCGCCTTTTTGGGTGGCAAAGCTGACAAATTTGGGTTCTTTTTTCATACTCATTTTTAATGGATATTTAATTTATGTACTTACTTATCTATATACTTATATGCAGGCATATCTATCTATACACATACATATTTACTTACTCATATACATCTGTATTTAGGTACATTCGTACTTATGTAATTGAATACATAAGTACTTATACATTCACCTACATCTATACATCCATATCTACATAGTTGAATACATACCGATTTATAGATATACATACTCACTTATGTACTTATTTACGCATATACTTACCTGCGTAAGTAGGTAGCTATGTAGGTATGCACATACATTT
>NZ_JAYWXI010000174.1:0-354 GCF_036016955.1 Bergeyella anatis
GTGATCGGGTAACCGTCTTATTCAACCCCAATAACCAATGCCCACCACTATAATATAGCGGTGGGCATTATTATTCTAATAGCACAAAAACAAACCTGTCCAATAGGTCGGGGCCTCCGACACGGTAAGGTAGGGCAACCCGACATTAGCAAGTCATGGCTCTCAACATTCTAAAGTCGTATCACACCACGAAGCGGAGCGGGAGGGATGGTCATAGCTTTGTCGGCAAATGAGGCAACCATGAGGTCTATTATTACCGTTTTGGTGCCGTGTCTTACTTTAGACGACAACGGTGTGCCGCTTTAGACGGTGACTGGACGTTGCCAAATAAAGCACTGGAAATTTTAACGAATG
>NZ_JAYWXI010000175.1:0-354 GCF_036016955.1 Bergeyella anatis
TTCATCACTTACGCCTGCCAATTCACGATAGTTTTCGGGGAATTGCCAAGTTAAATAGACTTTTGGTGGGATTTTCATTGCTCTGTTAAAAGTATCATTTACAAATGTTGGGACAAAAAATAGAATGTAATGCCCTAACATTAGGTAGGCAAATTGATTACCATTGAAAAAGGAATAAATTAACAAAAAAGGAATAATGCCATAAAGTGCTACCAATAAAGCAAACAGATACTCCATAGGGGACTTCTCCTGCTCAAACTTATTAAAGAAATTATGATACACATAGCAGTGAATGCTTCCTATCACCAATGAAAACACTTGATAGAAAATAAACTCATACATCAAATGTTCTGA
>NZ_JAYWXI010000176.1:0-351 GCF_036016955.1 Bergeyella anatis
AATGGTTACCGAAGTGTGCTGATTCGGCACTACACTAATCCCCGAAAGCTGGCTTAGGCTGATGGCATTAGACAGGTTGAGACCACTTGCCGTTGCCCCACCCGTATTCTCGATTTCAACGGTGATGTAGTTATCGGCCTCCATCGCTTTTCCACGAATCCATGAACCGGAAGCGTTAAACGCCATCGTTTTCAGCGTAGGGGCAGCGGCGGTTACCACTTGCGTGCTGCCACTGCCCGATAAGCCCAAACGGCTGAAGTTCGCCGTGAGTGTCCCTGCCGCAGTGGGGGTTCCCGAGAGTTTATAGGTCAGCACACGCGACTGCCCCGGGGTAATGGTTACATTCGTTGT
>NZ_JAYWXI010000177.1:0-341 GCF_036016955.1 Bergeyella anatis
ATTAAAACGAGGATCCCCAAAATCTTTAATCCGATAGATGCCTGTTTTTTTATCCTTGTAAATATTACAAGAGGGATTTTTATCATCATAAAAAGGGTTTTTAAAGTTTTGCCCCACTTTCCAATTCCCTGAAACATAATAACGAAATACTTCCAGTCCGTCATTCGTTTTACTTAATAGGTCTTCCTTTTTTAACATACGAATGTGCTTTTTGGGTTAGGTTTTCTAAGTAATCCTCTGTACTTTTTACTACATTAAATTCCATAAGTTTTCGGATACTTCCCAGAGTGTAAAAGTATTGTCCGTGAACTTTAGAGTAAGTGATTTCATTGTTCTGTCGC
>NZ_JAYWXI010000178.1:0-341 GCF_036016955.1 Bergeyella anatis
ATTAAAACGAGGATCCCCAAAATCTTTAATCCGATAGATGCCTGTTTTTTTATCCTTGTAAATATTACAAGAGGGATTTTTATCATCATAAAAAGGGTTTTTAAAGTTTTGTCCCACTTTCCAATTCCCTGAAACATAATAACGAAATACTTCCAGTCCGTCATTCGTTTTACTTAATAGGTCTTCCTTTTTTAACATACGAATGTGCTTTTTGGGTTAGGCTTTCTAAATAATCCTCTGTACTTTTTACTACATTAAATTCCATAAGTTTTCGGATACTTCCCAGAGTGTAAAAGTATTGTCCGTGAACTTTAGAGTAAGTGATTTCATTGTTCTGTCGC
>NZ_JAYWXI010000179.1:0-337 GCF_036016955.1 Bergeyella anatis
TTCATCTTTAATTAACTCTAAAACATAATTTAGCAATTCTAAGGCATTTCGGCTATCAAATCGAGAAACTCCATTTCTTCTAAGCACAGCGGTAATATCATTAGCTCCATTCGATTCTTTTCTCGTGTCTAAGCGATTTCCAAAGTCATCTTTCACATAGTCCAACCCTAAAAATACACCTTCTCCTACAATCGGAAATAAGTTAAAGCTACCTTTGATTCGTTTGGTTACTTCGGTATGAATATTGTTGATTACAGGGACACAATTAATGGCTACTCGGACATTTTGGAGTATCTCTGGGGTAATTATCTCTGAAAATTCAAACTTTATCCAAGCT
>NZ_JAYWXI010000180.1:0-336 GCF_036016955.1 Bergeyella anatis
TGAGTTTTTTCGTTTTCGAGTAGATACAGAAATGTTTGAACAAGAGTTGTTTCATGAAATAGCCCATCGATTAGACTCTCGTTTATTTTATAATTTCTGGAAACTTTCAGATGAATTGCCTAGTGAATTGGTATCAAAATTTATACGATTTTTACCCTATACCCATCGTGTGGTTGGGGACATCAATTTAGCGACAGAAATTTTGTCTATTATTTTAGATGAAACAGTTGAAATTGAAGCACACGAGTTTGCTTTATACGAGGACAAAGAAGAAAGTGTCTCATTAGGTAATTTCACATTAGGAGTGGATAGTATCATTGGGAGTCTTTATCAAGA
>NZ_JAYWXI010000019.1:0-20792 GCF_036016955.1 Bergeyella anatis
TTTTCGGAACTTTTCTTTTTAGGTGTTTCCATAATTAAATGTAATTCTTTTTTTGAAAACACTCCTTAACTATTATACTATATATTGTCTACTTTTTGCTGACGATTTACAATAATCTTTACTCCAATCAATATTTTCTTTTAAATATTTGTCATAATATTCCAATTCTTCATTTTCAAGAAACTTTAATACTCTATTAATTTCATCTTTCGTATTAAGAAATTTTGTTTCCTCTAAAACTAATTTTTCAAACTCGCCCGAATATATTTTATTATATTTTTCAAAATCTTCGAGCTGTTTCTGATGAAAAGTTGTGTCAATATTATTATCTATAGAAATAGTTTTATTCAAATTTGATACTTCCTTGTTATTTTTATTTTCTTTCAAAGTACTTTGATTACTTTCAAATTGAATAGACTGATTATTCTTTTTTAACTTTTTTATTATGAACACGATTATCCCTACTATTAAAAATGTTATAAAAATTAATGTTAAATTATTTGAAGAATTATTAGTATGCTCATCAGAAATGCTTACCTCAATTGGCGACTGGGTTTCAACATCCGATTCTGATGCATTTAGCGCATCGTTATCCACACCTGGCATATAGTATTTATATTTAGGAGTATACTCACCATTGTTCAATTTATCATAAGCATCTGTTCTTTTAGCCCAACCTCCTGAAAGATTTACTTTTTTGTGCTGTTCGTCTATTATTTCAGAAAGAGCGTCTCTCCCCCCCCCATTTGGATTTGCAAATGAAGTTAATGTTTCACTTCTTAATCTATTTACATATTCTCTTGTTCTGCTTACAGGTTCGTTTTCAATTTTTACAGAAGGTAAATTTGGAATAAAAGGCACAGTATTGGAGTACCCTTTCATAAACATTTCAGATTCTTCTGTTAATATATCAGCCGTTGGTAAATATGTCAGGTTCGGTAAGTCAATTGGTGTCTCCAAACCAGCTTTTGCATATATATCCTTATCTACTTCTTGACAAAAGTAGAAGTTTGAAGAAAATATTAAAAACAGTATTGTTTTTTTCATAATACATTCGTGTTAATATTGTTTTGGTATGTTTTTATACTTTCTGTGCGTACAGGAGAAACATATCATATAGGATGTAATATAACAAGTAAAATTACATTTGGTTTCTGATAGTTTATTATTCTTGGACTAATCATTACTTGCATAATTTTCATGCAAGTCTAAAATATTGCGTCTATAAAGTTTTTTATATTATTGATTAATAAATAAAATTATTTCCACAATCCCTTTTTACCTTCTTTTGCTTTTTGTTGAGCGGTATAAAAAAGCTTTTGATATTTTACATTAGGTGGGTAAGTAGAAATAACAGCATAACCATTCTCAACAAGATAATGATTAATGAATACTCCCTGTTTTGTATAAGCATATACTAATAATCTTCCATATTTGTCTCTTTTCTTAATGTCCAGCTCGATAGAAACTTGTTTATTTAATATATAATTTTTTAAAAAAAGTTTAGCTTCAATCCCAAAATATTGCTTTTGCTTTCTACCTGAGCTTCGAGATTCAGGAGCATCTATGCCAATAAGTCTTACTTTTTCATTTATGCCATTACCTCTTATCCAAAATGTATCTCCATCTACAACTTTATCCACAGTGTATAAAAGCCTATTATTTTGTAAATAAAGTTTAGTTTCATTCGTTGTTTTATGACTTGTTTGTTTGTTTTTATTACTGAGAGAATAAGATAATAGAGTAAATAAAGTGAGAGCTATTTTTAGTACCATAGTTTAATGCATTTATTTATCTATAAATTTCTGAACTAACTCTTTTACCTGACTTGGAGAGTTTTCACTACTAATAAAAAAGGATTCTTTTTTATTTATATTTCTCACATTCATTGACTTAAACCACTCTCTCCAATAGCTTTCTAAAATTTCTTTATGCCAACCGATACCTTCATCCCTTTCTGTAACCTCTAACACTAATATATCCGAATTACTTAAATCAATATTATTTGAAGGGATTGAAAGATTTGCTCGTTTTAAGTAATCTTCTATCCAGCCATCATCTACGGCATTTTTCATAGTCCTATGTATTTTTGTATAATTAGTTTCATTCGTTTCTAAATAACCATCTGTGAGAATGACGATTTTATTAATAACTTCTCTTTCAATAGTACTTCTTTTAATTCTATCATTTATATTTCTCTTAAAATATAATACATAGTCTGCTCCTGATATATTATCTATAGCATAGGCGTAAAGTTTTTTAATATTCGTCTTAAAAGCCCCTTCTTTTGATAAAATAAATTTTCTGTTCTGCTCATTATTCTTGTCGTTAATATCAATAACTAAGCTGTCTGCCATTTTAGAAAAAATACCTCCAGCTTGGTTCTTATCAGTAACTTCTATAGCTATTTTACCAACAGCTTTATTTTTTCTCATTTTATCAAAAAACACCTCATATATCTTTGATATTATTTCTATGTCTCGTTCTGGAGTATTCGGAATTACCGTTAATCTATTAGAAAAATCAGGAACTATAATAATATTTATTTCCCGTTGTTCATCGGTTCCGATTTCTCTAAATTTTTGATGCCAATTACTAATTTCAGTATCTGATAGTTCAAAATTGGCAAGTTTAGCTTTTGTAGCTTTTATGACTTGCTCTTTTCCTTTCTTACTAGTTACTTCATGTATCTTGTTATTCCAAACTCGAAAAACGCCTTCTTTGGTTCTTTCTTTATTAATTTCATTAATAATAAGTTTGCTTTTAGAGGTATTTATAGTAAAAATTAATACAAGCGGAATACATACAGCTATAATTAGTAGTATATATTTTTTATACTTTAAAATTGATTTTTTCATCACTTAACTTAACTATTTTTTTTCAATATTTATCCAAAAACTTTCCTCTGTAGTCGTTTTCCACCCGTTAGTTTCTTTTATCTTCCACCAACGCTCTACACAATCCCTAACTTTAGCAGTAATATCTTTACTTTGAGGTTCGTACATTAGAGTAGTGTATGCTAAATAACCTCCTATATAATCTGCTATTAATTCTTTTAGCAAATCTAAATTGATGGGCATTTTTCCATCTCTATAATCATTTATGCTTATATTTTTTTTATCAATAGAAAGAGTATTATTCTTAATTTCGGCTTCTAAATCCGATAATTTGTTTAAATTATTATTCATATCCTCTTTCGAATTGCTTACCTTTTCCTTGAGTTTGTTGATCTCATTTTCAACTTGTTCAATAGATTTGCTAATAACATAATCTGGTGTCAGTTTTTCTTTTTCTTTTAAATAGGAGTTAAGCATCCAACCAAATGCGTAATAAAGAGCAAAATTAAATACGATAACAATGTAGAAATTAATATCATAAAACACCATTGTAGTTTTCCATTCTTCATCATGAATACCATTCATATAAAGTTGATTATAAATTGTTTCTGTCAGTTTATACCCTACAAAAATATCTATCAGTACTATTATAAGTAAAGCCCCCAATGCTGGTGCTATTTTATTAATACTATTGTAATATCCATAGATAAATCCGCAAATTATGGGTGCTAAAGCTACAAATATTGCAAAAACCAAATTACCTGTACCTAAATCAAAAAGATCTGAATAGACATTACCCCTAATAAAATTATCTCCATCATCTAACCCTAATAAAGCAGAGCCAAATGTGGCAGTATAAGATAATAATGTTCCGACGCCTGCTATTATGGCAAAAGCTAGATAAATATTGAGTTTTGTACTATCTCCCTTTCTTATATCTCCCTTTTCAATTTCTAATATTTTATTTTCCTTAATAAGAATCTCCTTTTCGTCTGCCTCTATTTTCTGGAGTAAAAACTGATTGTCTGTATTTAATTTTTCAGTATGAGCTTTCTGTTCTAAAGTTTTCTTTTCTAGGTCAGATATTTCTATCTCAAGATTTTTTATTTTTTCCTTTATAGCTTCCTTGTCTAAATTCTGTTTTTTCAAAAAATCCCCATAAACAGAATCTAAACCAAAGTTTAAATTTTCTGGGTTTGAATTCGTTTTATTTGCAAATTCTTTACCCCATTGTTCATAAGTAATTCGCAGTTCCTTTAAATTATCCTTATTTTCCATATATTAAGTTTATATCGTTTTTAATCAATAAAAAAAGCGAGGAACTTTTCCACGCTTTAGTAATACAGGCTCGGCAAAGCCCCAGTACATAAAACAGGAAAGCCCTCGCCATATAAGGCAAGGAGCCCAACTGTTTGCATTCTGTACTGTAATGAATTTTGCCGATTCGTATTACAAAAGCAAAAGTTTAAACTCTTTTTTTTCGTTGATGTCTTTTACAAAAATATAAAATTTTTATTTTATCAACTCATTATTTTTTGACTTTCCTGTTAAACTTGTAAGCAAAAATAAGGGATTCCCAAATTACTTTTTCAGGTTTGCAATATTGCAAACCCTAATTTATCTCCCAAATCACTAATTTTCTTTCTATTGGGATATATTTAGGTTTGTTTTTAGTCCCTAATACGCAATATGTGGAAGCTATTCTAAAAGAAATTTTATTGTAAAATGCTGTTTTTATTCTTGATAAGTGCATATATATTTGTCTAGTTTCTATATCAACTACTGTATTTATGCTTTTTTCCATTTCCTCAATGGAGTTTTTATACGAAATCTGCTTATAAATCTCTAAAAGTTCATTTCTGTATTGATGTAATTTCTGTAAACTTATAGGCTCGTTATTTTTTAGGAATAATAAATAAATAGCTTTTGTAAGGTGGCTCATTTCAATTTCAATATTATTATAATGAGTAAGGATAATTTTAAAATCTGAAGTAATTTTAATAGGACTTGGCTTTGTTGCCAGAGTATTCAAGCCTTTCTTCAATATTTTATCAATAAGAGGAACAAGTAAAAAAGATTGCCCAGATGCAATAATCTTTTCTACTTTTTCAGAAATATCATTTATCATTTTTTCAATTTCTGTATCAATTCCAATGGATTGATATCTGTTTGGACAAATTTTATTTTTATATACTGAACTAATTATTTTTTTTTCATTTTTACAGCTAAAAAAATCATTTTAAAATAAAAGAAAGGATAAGAAAATGTATGTAAATGCCTTATTATTATATTTCATAGAGAATTAGTATAATAGTATATCTAATGAATCACAATAATATACTTTTCTGCTTAATATGGACTAAAAATTTAAGCTTAGCGTACTAAAGGATAACTCACAATGGGTAAACAGGTAGGGAGTCATTGTGTTTTTTTTGTCTCCCCCTCCCTTTCTCTATAAAAAAGGCTTTTTTGTGCAAATTTTGTGCAAATGAAAAAAGGTTACAGGATTAAAATCCTGCAACCTTCTGGTAATTAAGCTCCTCCTGCTGGGCTCGAACCAGCGACCCTCTGATTAACAGTCAGATGCTCTAACCGACTGAGCTAAGGAGGAATGGTTTATTGTTTTTCGTGGTGCAAATATAGAACCTTTTTATTTTACTCGCAAGTTTTTTTTCAAAAAAATTACAAATTCCCTGTAATCGCCTTTAGGATATCGTTTCCGAAGATCAGAGCCATCAAGCCCAACAAGAACACCACCCCAATGGTTTGGGCATTTTCGAGGACTTTCTGCGGCACCGGCTTCCCCGTCACCACCTCCCAAAGAGTGAACATCACATGACCGCCATCCAACCCCGGAATGGGCAACAAATTAAGAAAAGCCAACCACACAGAAAACATCGCCGTGAACCCCCAAAAATAAGTCCAATCAATCGAAATCCCGCCATCTTTATCCTTTTTCACATTCATTTGGTTAACGACAATCCCAATCGGGCCAGAAACTTTTTTATACCCTTGAACTTTACGATTAAACACCAATTTAAACTGCTTAATCTGATACGTCAGCACCTCAATGGATTTCGTAAAACCCCGTCCAACCGCCTGAGGAAAAGTAAAAGTACGTTCCGTAAGGTATCTGGAAACCTGCTTATAACTTGACATCCCTATTCGACCTTCTTTGTCTACGCTAAGACTTAAGGGGACAAATTGCCCGTTACGCTCCACCTGAATTGCTACGGTTTTCCCCGCATAAGGTTTCAACTGAGGCGAAATCTCATCGTAATAGGTAACCGGACGATCTGCAATTTTGGTAATTCTATCTCCCACCTTCAATCCACTCTCCATCGTTTTAGGAGAAACAATCGTATCGACAATAGGTGCAATTCTCGGCGTTAAAAAACTCTTCGGTGTACTTTCCTTAAAAACAAGCGCTTTCCCCTCGTCATTGGTGCGGAACGTTACTTCCTGCCCCCCACGCAAAACCGTCACCTCATCGCTAAGCAAAACATCCAAGGACAGTTTGTCCAAATCCTTTTGCTCTTTGCCATCCACACGTAAAATCTTATCCCCGTCATTAAACCCCATCGCTTTGGCTGCCTCACCATAATGCATTGGCAAATCCGCCTTTTTCGCATCAAAAATCATTTCTCCGTTAAAGAAAGCCAGGCAAGAATAAATCAACCAAGCCAAAACAAAATTCACCGTTACCCCTCCAAGCATGATAATCAGCCTTTGCCAAGCAGGTTTGGAACGAAATTCCCAAGGTTGAGCCGGTTTTTTAAGTTGTTCGGTGTCCATACTTTCGTCCACCATACCGGCAATTTTGACATACCCGCCCATCGGAAGCCAACCGATCCCCCATTTGGTATTCTCGGGATACCTCCGCCAATCGTCTTCAGGAAGGCTGTCCCTATCAATCGGCACTTCTTTTTTCTCCCCGTTCACTTCAACCATACGGGTATCAGGCTGGTTTTTTGAAAAAAATTTGTACTGCCAGCGTCCGTTCACTTTTTTCATCGCAAACAAAGAAAACCAAGGGTCAAAGAAAAGAAAAAACTTCTCTGCCCGAGTCTTGAACCATTTGGCCGGAAGAAAGTGCCCCAATTCGTGAAGAAAAACTAAAATCGAAATACAGAGAATAAACTGAAATATCTTAAGTGCTAATTCCATCAATAGAAATCTAAAAAATTAAAAGTTGTGCAAAGGTAGTAATTATCAAAAGTATGCCAAAACAAAAGGCTCCCGATAAAGGAGCCTTTTTCTCGTTTTCGATTTTGAGGAAATTAGAAATTGAACGAAACCCCTAAACCTCCGTTGTTTCCGAATTCGCCATACACCCCAACCTTATCGTTGAAGAAGTAACGAACCCCTATATGTGCACCGATACCAAAATCGCTACCCAAAAGCCCCAGGTTAATCCCCGGATAAATATCCCATTGGGAAGGAAGATTAAGCGGTTCCTGAAGGTGGAACCCTACACGGCCAAAGAAAAACAAATTATTAGCACTGTTATTCTCCTTATACCCAGAGAAAAACACGTTGGCTCCCGCTCCTAAGGAAACGATATTACCCAAACCATAGTCGTAAGTCCCCGTAACTCCCGTTCCGTAGCCCCAGCCATTGAAACCAACTTGTACTTTTTGATCGCCTTTTCCGGTCCAAGCTTGAGCCGAAACTACACTTCCGATAAAAAGCATTGAAAATGCCAAAATCAATTTTTTCATAACTTTAAAATTTTATTATTCTTTTTCACTTCTTGCAAAAGTATCAAAAATATAAATAAGCCTCCCAATACCTGTTAATTTTAAAACAAAAAACACGAATATTGCAACACTAAAAAGACAAACGCATGAACACCCTGACACTAAAAGGCCTCAGCCTGGACATCCATTGGAAAGCCCCCGATGCAAATTACCGAGCCATAGAAAAAGCTTTCGCAGAAAGTCATGCCGACCTTTACGTCCTTCCGGAAATGTTTACCACGGGATTTTGCATGGATCCCGAAGCCATTGCCGACCGACACGGCCGTACCCTTGCATGGATGAAACAATTTGCACAAGCAAAAAAAGCCGCTCTGTGCGGAAGTTTGTCCGTCGAAGAAAACGGACGTTTCTACAATCGAATGTATTTTGTAGAGCCTTGCGGAAAAAGCACTTTCTACGACAAGAGGCATCTGTTTTCGTATTCGGGAGAACATGAAATCTACACCCCTGGAAACCAAAGAATCATCGTTAATTACCTTGGGATAAGGATTCTTTTGCAAATCTGTTACGACCTTCGTTTCCCTGTTTTTTCGAGAAACAACGACGATTATGACCTGGCCCTCTACGTAGCCAACTGGCCCGAAAAAAGAGTCGATGCCTGGGAACACCTGCTTAAAGCCAGAGCCATTGAAAACCAATGCTACGTCTTCGGACTAAACCGTACCGGACAAGACGGAAACAACCTCTTCTACAAAGAAAGCTCTCACGCTTTTTTTGCCGACGGCTCCGAAATAACCGAAAAAGAAAATCTCCATATCACCGCTAAAATCGATTTGGAACAACTGGCTGCATTCCGTCGGAAATTTCAATTTTTAAACGATCGCGACTCGTTCGCCTTACTTACGTAAGCCCCATAAAAAAGGCTTCGTTATTAAACCGAAGCCCTATAAACTAAAAATTACGTTTAATAATCAAATCCACTGGTGAAGCAAGTCCGTAAGCGTCTGAACATCATGCACCCCGCTCTGCTTATAAAGCAGTTCGCCTCGCTTAAACAAAGCCAGCGTCGGCACGCCCCGCACCCCGTACTCCGCCGCAATGGCAGGATACTGATCCACATCGATCTTGACTATCCTGGCCTTATCCCCCACGTTTTCTTTCACGCTGTTGAGCACCGAAGACTGCACCTTACAAGGACCGCACCAAGTAGCGAAAAAATCAATCAAAACCGGACGCTCCGAATTTATCAATTCTTGAAATTTCTGTGACATTTTAACAATTTATTTTTCAGTGATTTTCCTTTGAAGTTCCACCCAATCGCCGCCGTCATAAGCTTCAAAACCATGCCGCTTCAACAACTTTTGTGCCGACTCGCTTCGCACTCCGCTGGAGCAGCAAACAATTACCGGTCTTTTGATATCCAGTTCGCCGAGTTTTTTCAAAAGATGCTCAAGAGGAATGTTTTTAGAGTTAAAAAGATGACCGCTGTGGTATTCCGCCTTAGTACGCACATCCACCACCTGAGCTCCCCGCAACCAAAGGGACCTAAAGTCCGTCCCCAATCCGCCAAACAGGATTCTAACTAACTCAAACATTGGTTTTCTTTTTTTTCGTTTTTATCAAGAAAAGAAAGCAAAAGATACCCCATCAACACCCCGTAAAGCGTAGAATTAAAAGGACGGGAAGTAATGGCACAACTGCCCGAATCGCATCCAATAAAATGATAATAAGCATAACCTAAAATCCCGCCCAATAAGCCCCCAATAAAACCGAATTTATTTCTTTCAAAAAAAGTAGCCATCTATTAAAATACCGTTAATCTTAAAAAACTTACTTCGTCTTACATACCGTAAAAAGATTTTGCCTGCCGAGCCCCCGCACTTCGTGCAGCCGACCAACGGGAATATCGTAAACGTCCCCCTTTTCGAGCACCACATAGTCCCCGTCAAGGCCAAAAGCCACCTTCCCCTTCAAAACCACCAATACCGCAGGCGTCTCCGTCTTATGCTTTTCCAAAACACCTCCCTTCCCCAAAGCCACCGCAAAATACGCCATCCGCTCATCGGAACGTATCGGTTTAATCAAAGGCCGTTCTTTCGGATAATCCGTCGCCAGCAAATTCATTTTCAACCGTTGCGCCTGATAAACCTTCCGCCAAGTCTTGGCATCGTAAATATGGGTCAGCCCTTGGGCTTTCAACGCGGCAAAAGCCTGCCCCGATTGATTTCCCGTATTGCAAAATAACACCACCGCCTTCTGAGCCCTGAAAAAATCCAAATGCGACTCCAGTTCCGACAAAGGAATGTTAACCGCCTTCTCCACAGGACTTTCAGCAAACTGCTCCGGTTTTCTCACATCCACCAAAGCCACCCCCTCTTCCGTCAATTTCGCCCTGAGCGAAGTCGGAACCTGCACCATCTGCGCAGAGCAAGTTCCCACCCAAAAAATCCATAACGCAAAAAACCAAACTTTCATTTCTATTTCGGCAATTTACTTGGACAAACGAAATCCGATACCGGAACCGACGCTGCCTTTTTAATTCCATTAAAACCACCCTCAACCTCCGTAAAATGCCTTATTCCACGAGAATGAAGAATACTCGCCGCAATCATACTGCGGTAACCGCCCGCACAGTGCAAAAAGAAAGGCTCGGACGCTTCTTTTTCCGCCTCAATCCAATCGGAAATATAATCCAAAGGACGGCTAAACGCTCCCTCAACGTGTTCGGCTTCGTACTCCGAAGGCTTCCGTACATCCACCACTTTGGCTTCCGCCGTATAACGACGGGCAAATTCTTCAGGCGAGATACGTTCGATTTCGTCGGTCTCCTTACCCGCCGATTGCCAAGCCGGAAAACCACCATCCAAATACCCCACCACCTGATCAAACCCCACACGGGAAAGTCTGGTAATCACCTCCTCTTCCGTTCCGGGATCGGCCACGATAAGAAGCGGCTGCATCACATCCACCACCATCGCCCCAACCCAAGGCGCAAAATCTCCTTTCAGACCAATATTAATCGAGTTCGGAACAAACCCTTTGTGAAAAACCGCCGCCGAACGCGTATCCAAAATCACCGCCCCCGTTTCTTCCGCCGCCGCTTCGAACTCCTCCACCGGAATTGGACGCATACCCGCATTGAAAACCTCTTCAAAACTACGGTAGCCTTTCTTATTCATCGCCACATTCATTCCGAAATATTTCGGAGGAGCCCCCAGCCCGTCCAGAACCGCCTCGACAAAAGAAGCTTTATCGGGTTGGTTAAGAGCATAATTCGTCTTTTTTTGATTCCCCAAGGTATCCACAGTTTCCTTCTGCATATTCTTCCCGCAAGCCGATCCCGCCCCATGGGCAGGGTAAACCACAATATCGTCGCCCAAAGGCATAATCTTCGTCTGAAGACTCTCATACAAAAGCCCCGCTAGCTCTTCCTGCGTTCTGTTGGCCGCCTTTTGCGCCAAATCAGGACGCCCCACATCACCTAAAAACAATGTGTCCCCCGAAAAAATAGCCGTTTCCTTTCCGTGTTCGTCAATCAGGAGAAACGTAGAGCTTTCCATCGTGTGCCCCGGCGTATGCAAGACTTTGATCTTAATCCGACCCACCTCAAACACTTGCCCGTCCTCCGCCACAATCGCATCGAACTCCGGCTGAGCCGTAGGACCGTACACTATCGGAGCCCCCGTACTACGGCTAAGATCCAAATGCCCAGAAACAAAATCCGCATGAAAGTGAGTTTCAAAAATATATTTCAAACGCACTCCGTCTTTTTCCAACCGATTGAGATAAGGTTGTATCTCTCTCAAAGGATCCACTATCGCCGCTTCGCCCTCCGATACAATATAATAAGCGCCCTGCGCCAAACAACCGGTGTAAATCTGTTCTATTTTCATTTTTGTTCTTTTTTTCTGTCTTTCTGTTTTTTTAGTTGTTGCAAAACTGCAATTATATTTTAAAAATTAATGTAACGTTTCTTACATTCCCCATAGATAAAACCTATAACCATCATTCCTTTTTTTCCTCCTGCGAAATCCCTGCCAACTAACGGACATGACGCAAAAATAATTCACTGAAAATAATCCACACCCCCAAAATCAAGATAAACCAACCGAAAACAGGCTTCAGCTTGCGCCCTTCCACTTTCTTCGACAGCCCAACTCCCAACAGGATACCCACCACCGACAAAGCACTAAATGAAAGCAAAAAAAACCAATCCACCGTGACTTTATCCAAAGAAGAACCAAACCCAATCAGAGAATTGATGGCAATAATAAACAACGAGGTTGCCACCGCATTCTTCATCCCCACGCCCAGCAACATGACCAACGCCGGCACAATCAGAAAACCGCCACCGGCCCCAATCAGCCCCGTAAGAATGCCCACTAAAATCCCCTGAGAAGCCAAAATCGTATAATTAGGCCGATCCCATTTGGAGACCCTAGGCCTTTGGTCTTTCCCTATCATCTTCACCGCCGAAATGAGCATCAGCACCGCAAAAAGAACCAAAATAAACATCTCCTTGGTCAGGGTAATGCCCCAGCGGTTAATAATGTATTCCGGTAAATGGGGCAGCACCAACCGACGGGAAAACAAAATCCCCAACACCGAGGGACCCCCGAACATCAACGCCGTTTTAAAGTCCACCAACCCTTGCCTGAGAAATTTAACCGACCCCACCGTACTGGTTACCCCAACCACGAAAAGAGACAACGAAGTCGCCGTCATGGCATCCATACCGAACAGGTACACAAAAACCGGCACACTGAGTACACTACCGCCACCTCCCAAAAATCCCAACACAAAACCGATGACAATGGCAAAAATATAACCTAATACCTCCATTCTTTTTTTTACGAAAATAGCCTTTTTATCCGCCCGCTCAAGACACTTTGGTTACACAAGCTCTATTTTTCCCCGTCCGAGTTTAAGTTTCCCTTCCTCCTCAAACGTTTTCAATACTCTGGAAACCACCACCCGAGC
The DNA here is from genome assembly GCF_036016955.1 of Bergeyella anatis. Taxonomy (NCBI): domain Bacteria; kingdom Pseudomonadati; phylum Bacteroidota; class Flavobacteriia; order Flavobacteriales; family Weeksellaceae; genus Bergeyella; species Bergeyella anatis. The sequence continues at coordinate 12,518 of NZ_JAYWXI010000019.1, forward strand.
CGTTCCCAATTCTCCAGCCAATTGTTCATGCGTAACCTGCAACACCTTTCCGCCGCCAAGAGCCGATTTCTTCTCCAAAAGAGACCAAAGCCGCTCGTCCACCTTGCGGAACGTTACCTCGTTAACCATATCCAAAAGCTCTTCGAAGCGCTTTTGGTAAAGCCTGAAAACATAATCCAAAAGTTCCGGACTTTCTTTCATTCGAGCCAAAATACGATCCACCGGAACAAAAAGAACCTCGGCCTCTTCTTCCACCTCGGCCCTGACCTTACTGGCCTGCCCCGACATCCCGCCCAAAAGGGACATGACGCAACTCTCTCCCGCCTTGATATAGTACAATAAAATCTCCCGCCCGTCCTCTTCCGTCCGCAACACCCGAATCGCTCCTTTCGCCACAATAGGCACCGAACGAATCGCCGCATTTTCATCAAGAATCATCTCGCCTCCGCGGTAATGCTTCACAACGCTCAGCGCTCTCAGGTCTTCCAAAAGACAGGCGGACAATATCGGCTGTGCTTCCATGCTTTTTCTTAAAAAATGGCTGTTATTTCGACGGTAGATGAACCTACTTCCACTTGATCCCCAACCTTACACCCCCGCCATTTTGCATAGATGGGCGCATCGTCCGAAACCGCCAAAACCGACCTTCCCTCGAATTCGAAAACAGGCAAAGAAACCCCGACAAATAACCAATGCTTATCCGTTTGCACCAAAGCCCCATGCGCCACCTCCTCATGCGCCTGTTCGGGCTCCAAAGCCAACTGACGCTGCACATTCTGCGCCTCGGACAAAAGTTTTTCGAACCTCAGCTGCATTTCTTTGGCTTCCGCCTGTCGGGAATAATCCTCCGGATCCAATGTTGAATCTTCATCAATGTCCGACGCCACCCGATAACGCTCCACCGATTCCTTTAAATTGTCGATTATTTTGCCCTGCTCTTCCATTATTCTTTCGAGAATACGCTGCCTGATCATAACATTAAAATTTTGAACGCTAACAAATTTAATAAAAATAAAACGAAAAAAAACTTGGGTGATTTCCTTGCGCCCACCACTCCCGCCGCACCAACCCCCAAAAGACAACTCCCTGAAAAACAAACCAAAAGCTCGCTTTATAGACATTTCGAACGTTCTCAAAACAGAAGCCTCCCCAGCAGACTACTGATTAAAATCAGGATTTCACGTTTTATCCGATACGCGCTTTGAAAAAGAAGTTAAACCCCATTTGTTTTGCCCAAAGGCAGCCCCACCGAAAAACAGTTTGGATTATCCGGCAAAATAATTTACCTTTAACTTCCGTAATTTAATAAGACCCTATGGCAAACCAACAGAAATTCATACAGGAGCTCTCCTCCAGATATACCCCGAAAGGCGAACATCTCATTTTAGGCAAAGGCCTCTTGGACGGAAACGTCGTTACCGAAGTCGACGTTACCATCCCCTTGAAAACCATCAACCGCCACGGCCTGATTGCCGGAGCCACCGGAACCGGAAAAACCAAAACGGTGCAAGCTTTTGTAGAACAGCTTTCCCATGCCGGCATTCCTTCTTTGGTATTGGACATCAAGGGCGATTTTTCGGGCATTGCCAAGGCCGGAGAAAAAAACAGCATCATCGAAGAGCGTTACCAAAAAACGGGACTCCAGTGGCAAGCCCAAGGCTTCCCCGTGGAACTAATGACCATCTCCGGCGAGCAAGGCGTAAAACTAAGAGCTACCGTTACCGAATTCGGGCCCGTTCTTCTTTCTAAGATACTGACGCTCAACGAAACCCAGAGCAGCATCATGGCCATCGTCTTTAAATACTGCGACGACAAAAGCCTGCCCCTTATTGATCTGGACGACCTTAAAAAAGTACTCCAATACTTAACCACAGATCCGCAAGGCAAAAGCGAACTTGCCGAAAACTACGGCACCATATCGCCCGCTTCATTAGGAGCCATCCTGCGGTCCATCGTCGCTTTGGAACAGCAAGGCGCCACACAATTCTTTGGCGAACCCAGCTTCGACGTTCAGGACCTGCTGCAGCAAAAAGACGGTAAAGGCGTTGTCAACATCCTGCGCGTGGGTAACATCCAAAACAAACCCCAACTGTTTTCCACCTTCATGCTTTCGCTTTTCGCCGAAATCTACATGACCTTCCCCGAAGAAGGCGACTCGGGAAAACCCAAACTCGTGCTTTTCATCGACGAAGCCCACCTGATTTTCAAAGAAGCCTCCAAAGCCCTGCAGGATCAAATTGAAACCATGGTAAAACTCATCCGTTCCAAAGGCGTGGGGCTTTACTTCATCACCCAGATTCCCGGCGATGTTCCCGAAAACGTCCTTTCCCAGTTGGGGATGAAAATCCAACACGCTCTGAGAGGCTTTACCGCCAAAGACCGTAAAGAAATTTCTAAAGCCGTAGAAAACTATCCTCTTACCGAGTTTTACGATGCCGCACAGCTCATTCAAAACCTCGGGATTGGCGAAGCCTTTGTTACCGCTTTGGACGAAAAAGGCATCCCTACCCCCTTGGTTCACACCTATCTCATCTCGCCCGAGTCCCGCATGGACGTCTTAACAGAGACCGAAGTCGTTGAACTGACCAACCGTTCGGCCTTGGTCGCCAAGTACGAACAACCCGTTAATAAAGAGTCGGCTTACGAAATGCTAACCCACCGAATGACTCAGGCCACCGGCGCTCCGGCGCCCAAGCCCGCTACCCCTGCCACCCCCACAAAAGAAGAACCCAGCCTTTTGGAAAGCATGATGAAAAGCCGTGCGGGCAAAACCTTTACCAACACACTGGCAAGAGAGGGGGCCAAATTTGTACTGGGCATGTTAGGGTTAGGAACCAAAAGAAGATAAAAACGCGTGTATTCCGTAATAGACATAGAAAGTAACGGAGCGGGATTTCGGCAGGAAAGCATCATAGACATTGCTGTTTTCCGGTTTGACGGGCATGAGGTAACCGACCAGTTCATCTCCCTCGTCAACCCCGAAGCCGACATCACTCCTTTTGTGCAAAAACTCACCGGCATTACACCAAAAATGGTGAAAACCGCACCAAAATTTCACGAAATCGCCAAACGCCTCGTCGAAATCACGGAGGGAACCACTTTGGTCGGCCACAACATCGAATTCGATTACCGCCTGCTGCGCCAATCGTTCAAACGTCTCGGCTACGATTTTAAAATCGACACGCTGGACACCATTCCTTTGGCCAAAAAACTCATCCCCGAAGCCGAAAGCTACTCGTTAGGAAAGCTGGTAAAGTCGCTCGGCATCCCCTTAATAAAACCGCATCGCGCCGATGCCGACGCAAGAGCCACCGTCGATTTGTTCAAGCTCCTGTTGGCCAAAGACACCGATAACGAAATCATCCGCCAACAGCACGACGATACCAATGCCAAAACCTACGTCAACAAAATAAAAGCCCTTACGCAGGATTTGCCCAGCGAAAGAGGCCTGCTTTATTTTCAAGATGCCCAGGGACAGATTTTGTATTCCGACTACGTGGACGATTTCAACAAATTCGCCAAAAAAGTTTTCAATGCCAAATCCAAACGTTGGGCCGAGATCCAACAGCACACCGAACAGCTGCATTACGAACCCGCCGCCCACCGACTACTGGCCCGACTCCTAATGAAAACCAAAGGCCTCGATAAACGGGAAACCCTCCCCTTCGGCCTTTACCATCGCAGCGGCAAATACCTCGTGGAAAAAAACACCCTCCACAAAGACGACAAACCCCTGTTGAAATTTCGGTCTTTCACCCAAGGTCTAAAGGTGCTTCAGTACCTTAATCAAACGCCGGAACTCCAAAACCCCGAAGCACTCCGCCAGAAAATAAGTCTAAAAAAACGAAACGAAATTTGGACCATCAGCGGGCGCACCTTGGGCGAAAAAGTCTTTTTGGTGATCGAAAACGGAAAAGCCAACGCCTACGGATTTTACGAATTTTACCCCCAAATCGAAAGTCCGGAAAAAATAAATAAACTGAAAATAAAACTTCCCGCTTCGACCGCGGACTTGCAAAACGAAATGCAACTCACCTTGTTAAAAGGAGAACTTCGCATCTCGCCCCTCCCCCCCTCCGCCCGATAAAGCTGAAAATATTTTTTACCTTTGCAAACGCTCGCCTTGCACGAGCGCAAAAAACAGCACTAACAATGACAGATAAAGATCTATTGGGCATTGCTCAAGAATTCGGTACCCCCGTGTACGTTTACCATGCCGAAAGCATCAAGGCACAATACGAAAAACTAACGGCTTCCTTCGGTGAAAAGACCAAGTTTTTCTATGCCGCCAAAGCCCTAACCAACCTCAATATCCTGAAATACATTCAGCAATTGGGCGCCAATTTGGATTGCGTGTCCATCCACGAAGTCCGTTTAGGACTAAAGGCCGGCTTTCCTTCCGAACGCATCCTCTTCACCCCGAACTGCGTGGATTTGGCTGAAATAGAAGAAGCCATGGCGCACCGCGTCCATATCAATATCGACAACATTTCCATTCTGGAACAATTCGGCACCAAATACGGGGATCGCTACCCGATTTTCGTAAGGATTAACCCGCATATTTTTGCCGGAGGAAACTATAAAATTTCCACCGGGCACATCGACTCCAAGTTCGGGATCTCCATCCACCAACTCCGCCATATCGAGCGAGTGATGAAATCCACCAACCTGAATATCGAAGGGCTCCATATGCATACCGGGAGCGAGATTAAAGACACCGACGTTTTCCTTCAAGGTTTGGAAATCATGCTCGATCTTGCCCAACACTTCCCCAACCTGAAATACATCGACATGGGCAGCGGCTTTAAAGTGCCCTACCAAGAAGGCGAAGTGGAAACCGACGTTAAAACGCTCGGAAAAAAAGTAAGTGCCGCCGTGGATCAATTCAAAAAAGAAACCGGACGGGATTTTGAACTATGGTTTGAACCCGGAAAATTCTTGGTCAGCCAGTCCGGCCATTTCTTGGTGAAAGCCAACGTCATCAAACAAACCACCGCCACGGTTTTCGTAGGTGTCAACTCGGGTTTCAATCACCTGATCCGCCCGATGTTCTACGACGCTTATCACGTGATCGAAAACCTCTCCAACCCCCACGGCCCCGAACGCATCTACACCGTGGTCGGCCACATCTGCGAAACCGACACGTTCGCTTGGGACCGGAAAATCAATGAGGTGAAAGAAGGCGACCTCTTGGTCTTCCGCAACGCCGGAGCCTACGGCTTTGAAATGAGTTCCAACTTCAACTCCCGACTCAAGCCCGCCGAGGTTTTGTTTATGGACGGCAAAGCCCATTTGATCAGAAAAAGAGACGACTTCGAGGATTTGCTACGCAACCAAATCGAAGTGCTTTAGCCCGCTTTTCCCTTCCGAAAGCACCGCTGACGGAAAGAAGAACGCTCCCCCCTAACCTTAAATTCGCCGCATTATGAAGAAGCTATTAATGGTCTTTGGATTTTTAGTTTTCGGAACCACCCAAGCGCAATTCGTTTTGGACGACTTGGACGACGATCAGTTTTTGCAGGAAAACGGAAGAACCCTCTTCGCTGCCAGCCTGAAGCATCCGATGGAGCACGTCCGCATTAAACATTGCCAAGCGGAACATACCCGCTACGCAAGACCCTCCGAAGGCCCGGAGGCCTTCCGCAAAGAGCTGTTTCGCACCATGCAAGCCTACATCGACAAAGAGACCTATGCCCTCAACGGGACGTTCAGTTTCATCTTTCGGATTAGCACACAAGGTCGCATTACTGACGTGCGCCTCCATCCCAAAGTGGCCAATAGCGAACTCTTGGAGCGCGACCTGAAGCTGATGATCCGCCGCCTGAAATCCTCTTGGATCCCTGCCTCATGCAAAGGAGTCCCCCTCGAATCGGAGGTTCGGCTGAAAGTAAACTTCCAAACCGAATTTTTCGACTCATAACCCCCTCGATGCCGCATCCAAATGACGCGGCATCGGCGTACGCCCGAACCACACCCCGGCGCAGCCTAAGGCCACGCCGCGTTGCAGGGTAAAGCAACGCACAGGCGTAAAAAAGAACGCTTCGGTCGGCAAATTGCCAACCGAAGCGTTGCTTTCTATAACCCAGCCGAAAACCTCTACGATACAATTACTATAGGGGTAGATAAAGTTTCGGTTCTGGGGTCTTTGAGCAGAACGTTCCCCTTAGTGAACTGCGTGGTAATGCTCAGCTCATAGTTTCCTAACTCCAAATCTGCAGGAACGAGAATCAGCAGGCGCGAAGGTTCGTTCAGGGCGATTTTCTCCGGGGCCAGTTTCACCTCGGTTTGGGTGTCGATATTCTTAAGCACCACCCCGTTTTGGGGATTACCGCCGTCGATTTTGATGAAGGTTCCTCGGATTTCTGCATTGCGCCCACGGGTGAGCGTGCCGTCCGATTTCCCCGTCGTGGTATCGGTAATGCTGAATACGCTCATCGGGCCGGACTGCTCGCCGAGGATTTCCACCTTGGTGTCGGCCGCAGCTTTCCGCAATTCGGTGCCTTGATTGACGTTCACGTAAACCGTATGTTTCTCCTTGTCCCACGTTTTGCCGTAAAACACCCCGCGGATGGCAGGGCGCATATACACCAAGCCTGTATTGACACTATACCCGTTGAGCACCAGCTCGGAGGCTTTTCGGTTGAAGCGGGTAAGGATGTCCACGGCCGTTTCGGTGCGGATTTCCATGCCTTCTTTTCTCAGGGCTTCCACAATCTCGGGGATGCCGAGGCTTCCCGCCGAAAGAGGTACGGCGACAAAATCGCTCGGGTCGTCTTTGGTAAGGAGGTTGGGACGCAACCATGCTTTTAGAGTATTCATAACCTATCGTATTTTAAGGGTTAAACATTTTTTATATGAAGGATTTTTATTCCTAACGTTTTCCAATCCTGAAGCCCGACTCTGAAGGCAAAGCCAACACTTCGGGTTTTGAGGCAGGAAAACGATTTTAGAACTTTTTTTAACGGGGCTTTGTCTGCCAACGCTCTTGGGAAGGGCATTGGCAGGGGGGGGCGCTCCGTTTGGTTTTTGGGGTGGCCTTTTTGGGGAGGCCCCCAGGGTCTCCCCCTGCAACCCCCTGGGGTTGCGGGCAGCCCCTCCCCAAGCCCTTAGGCGGCGGGCCGGCGGCAAACCGCCGAGAACGCACGGTTAATCCTTGAGGCACCTCACGGCAAGCCCGGTGCTCTGGCGCCAACTGTCGTACACGTTGCTAATGCCGCTGTTGAATTCCAAGAACCAAGCGAGGATACCATTGGGCGAACTAGACCAGTAGAACCCGTTGCTACCTAGGTTGCCGAACGACGACGAGCCGACGCGGTAACCGGCAGCAGGCAGACGCAAAACACGCTCATTCCATAAAGCTGAACTATTCGTACCCGTATTATACGAAGTAGGAGAGCCCACAATGGCAGTTTGCAATTCTAACAATTCTTCGTTACTTGGCGTATGGTAACCTGCAGGACACGGGTCGGTAGATTTGGAATAAGTAGCCTGCCAACCGCTATTCCATTGTGAAGGATTTACAGGCGTAACTCCACCAGATGAACTCCATGTTAACAACTCATGCCCGTCAGAGTCCCTCGCATACTGGAATAATGAACCATACGCACGCCAGTCCCTCTTAATCTGGTCTGCCGTTGGGTTAGAAAGAGGTACGGCTGTTGATGTATTATTTGGATCCAACGAACCCGCCTGATAGGCAGGATTAAAGTAGGGAGATCCTACCCTAGCATACTCCGCTCCTAAATTATTATTGAGCCAAGTCCTACCATCGGGTCCTGTAACGGGGACATAGATAAACTGATGCTCTAATCTTCCGTTAGTCTGCACCCCAAACTTCTTATCCGGAATCCCGCCCATGGCTTTTACCCCAAACGGCGTACCGGAGACATTCCCATTAAAGGTGATGGTGTAAGCCGATACCCCCGAAATCAGATTGTACTGCTGACCGTCAGGACCATAAGTTTTCGCTTTGAAAGGGCTGCCCGACACGTTTCGCAACTTCGCCGTAATCGTTCCACTTGCCCCCGCCAAAGTCCCCGAAGGATAGTACAATTTGAAGTCCTGGGTGCCTCCCGCATCGTTCTGGAGCGGCAAAATCTGCTCGTAAGCCGAATAGCTGCCGTTGGTCGGGTTGGCATCGGTGTAAGGGATTACCACATCAAACTCGTAACCGTCCGGAATACCCGTGGCCGGCGAATGGTACTTTTGATTGTTGTAGTCTAAAGCCACAATCAACTGGTCTTTTACCGGCCCCAAAGTCGCCGTGGCGGCACTG
>NZ_JAYWXI010000181.1:0-333 GCF_036016955.1 Bergeyella anatis
AAGCCCAACGCCTTAAAGTGTTGGACAATATAGAGAATGATGATTGTTTTTTGTCGGTTAATTACCGAGATACCTTTGTGGATTTTTACAAGACCACACAACCGAAACTAACAGAAGAACCAACCTCAAATTTAGAGAGTTTATTAGACAGTGCGAGTTGGACTTTTGTGGAGTTAGAGCAGAAAGAACAAGAGCAATTTTCAGCCCCTCAAAGCACTTTAAATTGTTACCGATTAAAACTTGACCGATATGGAAATATATACTATACCGCTCACGGGAAGCATACGGGCGAGGAATTTTGGACAGCTGAAATGGAATTAACAAAAATTTTGA
>NZ_JAYWXI010000182.1:0-332 GCF_036016955.1 Bergeyella anatis
TCTTAAAAGTTCGGTACTCACTTCATTTTATACCCCGCCAGAAGTTATCCAAGCTCTATCAGCGGTACTTAATAAACACAACTTTCAATACCAACAAGCATTAGACCCTTCTGCAGGAACAGGGAATTTTATTGAACAGTTACAACAAAATGATGTGTCTATAACCGCTTTTGAAAAAGATTTACTAACGGGGAAAATATTAAAACATTTACATCCTTCCACCCAAATAAAAATTAAGGGATTTGAAAATATAGAAGAACGACAAAATAATTCCTTTGATGTAATAAGCAGTAATATACCGTTTGGAGATATATCTGTATTTGATTTGTCTT
>NZ_JAYWXI010000183.1:0-331 GCF_036016955.1 Bergeyella anatis
GAAATTGAGAGCCCCAGGAAGTTATAATACTCATAAAAATGCCTATGGAAATTTAGAACGATTTCTTAAAGAAAAACTTCACAGAGACGATATAGAATTGATAGAGCTTGATAAAACCTTTATTGATGATTATGACTATTATCTTAGAATAGAGAGAGGGTTAGACCACAATAGTATTTATGGTAATATGGGACCGCTTTTACGAACCATAAAAAGAGCTTTAAATGACAACATCATTATTGTTAATCCTTTTCGGCACTATAAAAATACACTTGTACCAAAAGATAGAGGTTATCTCTTAAAATCAGAGATTATAAAACTCATTGAATAC
>NZ_JAYWXI010000184.1:0-327 GCF_036016955.1 Bergeyella anatis
TAGATGTTCTTTTGGACGTTTCCAAGCCATCGTAGCCGTTTTCAAGGTATTTCTGATACCACTTATAGAAAGTACTTCTTGCAATCCCAAAGCTTTTCAAGGTTCGTTTTACACCAATTTCACTCGTAGTAACTTCTTGAATAATTTCGTATTTCTCACTTGCTGATAATCTCATAAACTTTCTGTATTTATGGGTTAATCCAGCATGTCTAAGCTTTTTTTTACAATGTCATAGCGCAGAACCAAATCGGCAACCATTTCCTTCAGTCGGGCATTCTCTTTCTTCAAATCCGACACTTCATCACTCGTGGCTTCTCTAATGACATC
>NZ_JAYWXI010000185.1:0-321 GCF_036016955.1 Bergeyella anatis
TTCATCATTTACCTGTTTTCCGCAAACATTTCTGAAAAATAACCACTGACAATCTTCTTCCATACATTTAGCAACTTTCTTGTATAAACGAACACTTTGTTTTTTACAAACGGGACAAACCAATGCAGGTGAAGCAATTCCTTCGATTTCCATCGTTAAAAAATCTTCTGTGATTTTTTGGGTATAGTCTTTCATCGCTTGTAGGAAATCTTCTGGAGGGAGTTGCCCTTCCTCAATTTCATTGAGAGAGGCTTCCCATTCACCCGTTAATGCCACATCAGCGATTTTTCGGTCTTTGACCCATTCATAGACTTTCAACCC
>NZ_JAYWXI010000186.1:0-319 GCF_036016955.1 Bergeyella anatis
TGGGAACTTAGCTCAAAGTATTGTGAACACAGCTCAAGAAATCGTACAGACTTCTTCCACTGCTGCCAATACACTCAATAACTTTAGAGAAGTGGAGAAAATCTACAAACAGGGAAAAAAATACTACGATGCCTTAAAGCAAGTAAAAGCCATTGTGAAAGATGCACGCAAGGTAAAAGAAACCGTCTTAATGGTAGGTGATATTTCTGAAATCTATGTAACCAACTTCAAGAAGATGACCCAAGACCCCAATTTTAGCCCCGAAGAATTAGAAGCCATTGCTTTTGGTTATTCCAAACTGTTGGAAGAAAGTTCAGGC
>NZ_JAYWXI010000187.1:0-316 GCF_036016955.1 Bergeyella anatis
TGCTCTAATCTTCCGTTAGTCTGCACCCCAAACTTCTTATCCGGAACCCCACCGATGGCTTTTACCCCAAACGGCGTACTGGAGACATTCCCATTAAAGGTGATGGTGTAAGCCGATGCCCCCGAAATCAGATTGTACTGCTGACCGTTAGGACCATAAGTTTTCGCTTTGAAAGGGCTGCCCGACACGTTTCGCAGCTTCGCCATAATCGTTCCGCTTGCTCCCGCCAAAGTCCCCGCAGGATAGTACAGCTTGAAGTTCTGGGTGCCTCCCGCATCGTTCTGGAGCGGCAAAATCTGCTCGTAAGCCGAATAAC
>NZ_JAYWXI010000188.1:0-313 GCF_036016955.1 Bergeyella anatis
TTGAGGTATCATTTTAAATTGGTCATGCGTTAAAATCACACAATCCCAATCATTATTTTTAATATCCCCAAAAATACGTAGTCGCTTATCGGGTTTAAAATCTTCTTTGCCTGGATATAATATTTTTGCAAAGGGATAGGCTTTTCGGTAAGTTTCAGCAATTTCGTGAACATTGGCTTTAAGTCCGATAATCATTGGTTTGTGAGCCAATCCCAAGCGTTTCATTTCTTGGGCAGCACAACACATAATTAAGGTTTTCCCTGCACCAACCTCGTGATCACAAATAGCACCTCCATTGAGCTTTATCATCCAA
>NZ_JAYWXI010000189.1:0-313 GCF_036016955.1 Bergeyella anatis
GCGGTTAGATTTTAAAGCGTATATACTCAAACTTTGCTTAGTCGCTTTCCATAATAACGGAGGAGTATAAGCCGTTCCGCTTGGTATCTCTAAACTTTCCACAAAATATAGGGTTCTCTTTTGTTCTTTGGTGTACCATATCAAACTGCCTTTTTTACTTGGGTTGATGTGCAGTACATTGGTGGGGATTATTCCCTTTGGTTTTAAAAAAGTTTTATCTCTTTCTTCTTTGGTGGTTAAGGCTTTCGATAAATTTTCGCTCTCCCTTACACTCAAAGGGTGGGCATTCATCATTCTGCCTTGCTGGTCAATA
>NZ_JAYWXI010000190.1:0-313 GCF_036016955.1 Bergeyella anatis
TTGAGGTATCATTTTAAATTGGTCATGCGTTAAAATCACACAATCCCAATCATTATTTTTAATATCCCCAAAAATACGTAGTCGCTTATCGGGTTTAAAATCTTCTTTGCCCGGATATAATATTTTTGCAAAGGGATAGGCTTTTCGGTAAGTTTCAGCAATTTCGTGAACATTGGCTTTAAGTCCGATAATCATTGGTTTATGAGCCAATCCCAAGCGTTTCATTTCTTGGGCAGCACAACACATAATTAAGGTTTTCCCTGCACCAACCTCGTGATCACAAATAGCACCTCCATTGAGCTTTATCATCCAA
>NZ_JAYWXI010000020.1:0-19136 GCF_036016955.1 Bergeyella anatis
CGCCAAACGTATTGGTTGGCAGCGGCGTCCCAAGTCAAAACCTGACCGTCCGCCGTACCGGTAGGAAGGCTGAAAGGCACGCCTGCATTCAGCTTGACCCAAGTGCCGGGAAACGAAATATTTTCTTGGCTGTAGTAATAATACCCCACATCGGTAATCCCCGTAATCTTACCACCTCCCATACCGCCGGTGAGGTTCACGTCCTTCACAAACACCAGCATCGAGTGCTGGTCGGGCGTCAAGGTCATATGGGACACAGCTTCCAAAGTCAATCGGGGAATAAGAAGCCCATTCGCCCGCTCTTTAGGAAGATTTTCATTCGGGGCAACCTCTAAAGTCGCTCCCGGTGTGGTCGTGTTAATCCCCACACGCCCGTCGTTCTGCCCGAAGGCGTACACGCCGAGACCCAAAAAAGCCCAAACGGCGTAAGTTGTCGTTTTTTTCATCACAAATCTTTTTTAATGGTTAATGGTTAGTTGTTAAGGGTTAAAAGCATCGGGCGGGGAAGGGGAAGGCGTTAGGTGTTGGATTGGTTATGAAGACTTCCTTCCCGCAACCCTGCACCGATGCAAAAAACAATGAACGCCTGCGCCGTGCTTCCGCACTTTTTTAATGCTTTTCTTTTTCTCTATTTTCCGATGAAGCCGCCGTTTTATTTTTTTGACTGGCGTCGGAAGTGGTTTGGTCTTTGGTCTTGAAACCAAAGAACCAAACGTTCAAGCCCCTGAAAACTCGGCTAAACGCCTCCGTTTTTGAGAGGTCGGAAAAGACCGCTTTAGCTTGTGGCACCGCCTTTGATTCGGACGGAAGACCAAAGGAGAACGCCTTGGTAATGACCCTCTGCGTGGTTTTATTGGGAGCGTGGAATGATTTTGAAAGAAAGCCGGAAAGCCATGGAGCGGCTTTCCGGCGGCTAAAAGCACCGATACACTTAAACTTTAACTTATGAAAACAAAGAAGTGCTTTTAGCTTGGAGTTTATCGTGAAAAATGAACTTCCCGAAAAAGAAAATAGACTAACGGCCAAAACGACCACAAGGGTAAAAACCAAAAAAGCGTTGTTTTGAGGACTCTGTTTTCTCAAAACAACGCCCAAAACCAAAGCCCCCAAAAAATAAAGTGCCGTTGGTTTTTCCGAAAATTTTTTATAAGCTACGCCTACCTGTACCTGCGCGCCCCTATAAGAATTTAGGGAATATAAGTGTGTGTGTGTGTGTGTTTACACAATTATCCGAAACCACCAAATTTTTCAGTTGTTTTTTTTCGTTTTTTCGGATGTCCTTGGGTTCCAAAAGCATAACAGAGCCAAATGTAGAAAATTATTAAGACCCGCACAAGAGGGAACAGAAAAAAATCATTTTTGATACACCACATCCTTTATTTCCTCCGAAAGAAGACCAGGCTTTTCCGAAAAAAAGGAAGCCATCAACCAAAGCGGAACCGGCTGCTTATCCGCCGCATACGCAGGCTGCATATACCCCTCATCCACAACACGAAACCCATTCCGCCGATAAAACGAAATCCGCCGAGCCGCCGAAGGATTTAGCGTCGCCGGTTCCGATTCCAAAACCACCCTCGAACAACGTTGCAACAAAGCCGAAAGCGCTTCGGTTCCGAAATTTTGATAACGAAACTCCGGAAAAATCTCAAAATGCTCCAAAAACACAAATTGCCCCAACGTCCAACAAATCATATACCCCACATAAGTTTGCGCCCGATCCAACGCATAAACCTGAACCTGATCCCGATCAAACAAAGCATAAAACTGAGCCTTACTGCGTCTTTCGTCCTCGGGAAACGCATTGGTATACGAACGGTAAAGCCGATCCACCCTAACCTCTTGAGGATCGTTAAGCCACAAAAGTTCCATCTCGAAAAAAATTAAAGGTCAAAAACGTTAGGCCTGCGGGTTACAAAAATATCCTTCACCCAAAGACAAAACGCCAAAAAAAGATAAAACAAAAAAAAGAAACCCACCGTAGCAAAAGTCGAATAAATAAAAAACACCCTCAGCTTAGTAACCGGAATCCCCAACTTATGCCCCATGCGCGTAAGGACACCAAACCACTCCCGCTCCACATTATGCCTTACTTTCGTTATGATTTTAGGTTCTCGCATAAAAAAATAAAAGTCTTAATATAAAAATTTCGTTTTTCACCCCTCTCCATTGCATTCCAAAAGAGGCTCAAATAAAGACAAAAAGTCCTAAAAATAATTTTAACCCTCTGCTTTTCAGGAAATTTTGTCCGATTAAATTCCGTTTTCAATAAAAGAACGGTTTTTGCCTCCCCTTATGCGAAGATAAAAATTAAAAAATAATCCTTATAAAAAATATCACAAAAAAATATGAATCTTAATCAATTTACAGTAAAATCGCAAGAGGCCATCCAAAAAGCCCAACAAGTCGCAATGGAATTTGGCCATCAAAGTATTGAACCCCAACATCTTTTGGAAGGCATCTTCCAAAGCGATGAAACCATCTCGTCCTTCCTATTAAAAAAATCGGAAGCGGACGCTGCCCTCATAAGAGAAAGAAACCGCACCGCCCTGGAAGCCCTACCCAAAGTGGAAGGCGGAAACCTTTACTTAGGTTCCACCGCAAGCAAAATTCTTTTAGACGCTCCCAATTTGGCAAAAAAAATGGGCGACGAATACGTTACCATTGAACACCTATGGCTGGCTTTAATCGAAAATCCCTCCGCCGTAGCCACCTTACTAAAGGACATGGGCGTAACCAAAGCCCTCTTGGAAGGCGGTATCAAAGAACTCCGTAAAGGCTCCAAAGCCACCTCGGCAAGTTCGGAGCAAACCTACCAAAGCCTAAGCAAATACGCCAAAAACTTCAATGAACTGGCAGCCGAAGGCAAGCTGGATCCCGTCATCGGAAGAGATGAAGAAATCCGCCGCGTGCTTCAAATCCTGTCCCGAAGAACCAAAAACAACCCGATTTTAATCGGTGAACCCGGCGTGGGTAAAACCGCCATTGCCGAAGGAATCGCCCACAGAATCATCAGCGGCGACGTGCCCGAAAACCTGATGGACAAAACCCTCTACGCTTTGGACATGGGCGCATTGATTGCCGGCGCCAAATACAAAGGAGAGTTTGAAGAAAGACTAAAATCCGTGGTCAACGAAGTGATTAAATCCGAAGGTCAAATTATTCTTTTCATTGACGAAATCCACACGCTGGTCGGAGCCGGCGGCGGCGAAGGCGCCATGGACGCCGCCAACATCCTCAAACCCGCTTTGGCAAGAGGAGAACTAAGGGCCGTGGGAGCCACTACTCTAAACGAATACCAAAAATACTTTGAAAAAGACAAGGCTTTGGAGCGACGCTTCCAAAAAGTCATGGTGGAAGAACCCGATACCGAATCGGCCATCTCCATCCTTCGAGGCATCAAAGACAAGTACGAAGCCCACCACAAAGTAAGGATTAAAGACGAAGCCATCATTGCAGCCGTCGAGCAATCCCAAAGGTACATTTCGGATCGTTTTCTTCCGGATAAAGCCATCGACCTCATCGACGAGGCTTCGGCCAAACTCCGAATGGAAATCAACTCCAAACCCGAAGAACTGGACGTTTTGGATCGGAAACTCATGCAAATGGAAATCGAATTGGCCGCCATCGCAAGGGAAGACAATCCCCTGAAAACCGAACACCTTAAAGAGGACATCGCCAAAATCCAAGAGCAAAGAAACGAACTGAACGCCAAGTGGTTAAGCGAAAAACAAAAGTCCGAAGACCTTACAGCCGTTAAAAAAGA
This sequence comes from Bergeyella anatis, assembly GCF_036016955.1. NCBI lineage: Bacteria > Pseudomonadati > Bacteroidota > Flavobacteriia > Flavobacteriales > Weeksellaceae > Bergeyella > Bergeyella anatis. The sequence continues at coordinate 3,764 of NZ_JAYWXI010000020.1, forward strand.
AATCGAAACCCTAAAACTGGAAGCCGAACGGGCTTCGAGAGTAGGCGACTACGCCAAGGTAGCAGAAATCCAATACGGAAAACTAAGGGAAAAAGAGCAAGAACTCCAAACATTGGAGCAGACCATGCAAAACCACCAAAACGAACTGATAAAAGAAGAGGTAACCGCCGAAAACATTTCGGAAGTCATTTCCAAATGGACCGGAATTCCCGTTACCAAACTCTTACAAAGCGAAAGGGAAAAACTCCTAAACCTGGAGGAAGAACTCCATAAACGAGTGGTGGGCCAAGAAGAAGCCATCACGGCAGTGGCCGACGCCATAAGAAGAAACCGTGCCGGTTTGAACGACGAGAAAAAACCCATCGGCTCGTTCCTCTTTTTAGGAACCACCGGTGTCGGAAAAACCGAACTGGCAAAAGCCTTGGCCGAGTTCCTCTTCGATGACGAAAATAACATGACCCGTATCGACATGAGCGAATATCAGGAGCGTCATTCGGTGTCCCGACTGGTAGGAGCGCCTCCGGGATACGTAGGCTATGACGAAGGCGGACAACTCACAGAAGCCGTGCGGAGAAGACCTTATTCCGTAGTGCTTTTGGACGAAATTGAAAAAGCCCATCCCGACGTCTTCAACACGCTGCTTCAAGTTTTGGATGACGGACGCCTAACGGACAACAAAGGCCGAGTGGTTAATTTCAAAAACGCCATCATTATCATGACGTCCAATTTAGGCTCTCCTATCATTCAGGAGCGTTTCGACCAAGCCCAACGCGACGAAGAGGATTCGGTTCCTGCCGCCATAGTGGAAGCTACCAAAGAAGAGGTCTTCGGCCTCCTCAAGCAAACGCTTCGTCCCGAGTTTCTGAACCGTATCGACGAAATCGTCCTCTTCCAACCGTTGAGCAAAAAAGAGATCAGCCGAATCGTCCAATACCAGCTGAGAGGTTACAATAAGATGCTGGAGAAAAAAGGAATCATTATGACCGCCACCGAAGATGCCCTAACGTACATCATCGAAAAAGGCTACGACCCCGCATTTGGCGCAAGACCACTGAAAAGAGTGCTGCAGCAGGATGTGCTCAACCTTCTTTCCAAAGCACTCCTCGCCGGAACCATCAGCGACAACCAACGCATCACGCTGGATTATTTTGAAGAAAGCGGATTGGTCTTCCGCCCAACAACCTCTTAATTAAACAAAAACCCAACAAAAAGGACAAACCAAACGTTTGTCCTTTTTTTTAATTAAAATCAATCCGAAAACAAACTATTGCCGCAATAAACGAACCAGAACAGAGTTTTTTCGGCCTTAGTAAATTCTCAAAAAGCAGTACAAAGAAACATTTTTTAATTTTTTCTACTTTTTCGATTTCCCCGTCTTTTTCAAATATTCTATTTAACTGTAATATTTTGGAAGGCAAATTTTCAGCAGGAAAGGATTTAACCAAAACTTCCTACGAAGCACGAAACTCCCATTTATGTACAGGTGGCACATCAGCAACCTTATTTATCTGTTTTTCATTTATTTCTTGCATTTGAAACCGTTTGTTCTTCGGTCGTTACGTAGGCTCCATTAGCAAAGAATATTTTGTTTTTGTCAAGTTTGGTTATGGTATAGGTCATCTCACATAGGTTAAGTTTCTTAATCATGGTGAGTTCTTTGGTTTTAAAGTCTGTACCAACAAGGAAGTTTATTGATTGTCCCTTTTTAAGTTCCTGTGTTTGTAGACCATACTTATTGTTTTCTTTAATAGAATAAAACTGCCCGTTGAAAAAGAACGGATGGTCATCTGTTACTATAATTTTTGTTCCTGAAAAATTAAGTTCATAAAGATTATGATGCTTTTGATTTGCTAATTCCAAGATGGTTGAAACCTCGATTTTCTTTGTTTGTTGGTTAAATGACAATACCTTATCCCCAACGTTCAATTTTTCTATTTCTATCTGCCCGTTAGGCGTAGTTATTAAAGTTCCTTTTGTAAAACAATGAACCCCCGTTCCATCAAATTCAATTTCTGAAATCGCAACATCATCATATTTGTCGCCTTTGTAAACTTCAGTTATCTCAAACTTTAAAAACAGGTCTTTGTCAGTTCCTTGAAGTGTGTCAATAGTAAAAATCTGTTTTGATTTAATATCTTTTAGATTTAATAAAGCATAAGGTTTGTCATTTACATAAAGTTTCAACTGTTTAACTCTTGAGTTATCTTGCCAGACTTTATCAGACTTCATATACCCATTGTAAATCTCAACCGTCGTAACGGGTGGTGATTGTTTAGCAAATCTAAAAGTTATACTTTCCCCAATGCCATAACCTTCAACCCCTTCAATCCAAGCTGTCCTTAATGAAAAGTCGTGAACATTGTCCGCTTTGTAGTCAAGGTTTTTATTTGAAGAAAGAGTTGAACTTGCGAAAATACGATCCGGACCGCCACCACAATACCAATTACAACCCCAAATGCTTACATCCAAGTGGTCTTCTTTACTATATTCTTCTTCGTTTTCCCAAATTTCAATCTGTCTTTCCGTCAAATGTTGTTTTGCCGTTTCATAGTCAGGATAAGTATTTATTAGGCTATCAACTTTTGCGTAAAGTTCATTAAGTCGTTGCTGTTTTTTCCTAGCGTCATCACTAATATCAGGGGTTGAACCAATGGTTGGCTCAATAATTTTTAATTCTTGTGTTGAAACAGTTTCTTCATTTGAAGTTCTTTTTGTCTGCTCTGTCTGTTGTTGAGTTTGTCCGCACGCAGAAACACAAATCACTACTATTAGGGATATTAAGTTGATTATGATTGTCCTTTTCATTGTGTATGGTCTATTGTTCCGTCGTTCGTTAATAAGACTTCCAATACTACTATAATAACCGGATCCGATCCTCCGAAATCGCAATGAGCTTATCCTTATAAAGCCCTCCAATCGCTTTCTTGAAATTCTTTTTACTCATCTGAAGTTCCGCCTTTATTTCTTCGGGCGAAGAACTATCCGAAAGGTAAAGCAATCCGTAGTTTTCTTCCAATGCCTCCAGGATTCTCCGTTTAAATTCGTCGACATGCGCATACCCTTCCGGCTGAAGGGTAACGTCGATTTTCCCGTCCTCGCGCACCGACTTGATATACCCCACCTCCTCCGACAAAGGGTAAAGCTTCTTATAAACGTCCGAAGCGTAAATAAGCCCCAAATGCGTTTGATTCACCACTACATTCCACCCCAGCTCGCTTTCGCCCATAAGAATCAAATTCACCCGATCCCCCTTTTCAAAAGGCAAATTCTCATAATGCGGATTGCGCTTAAACTTCGTCGTCCCCGTAATCAGCCCCGTTTCCTCATCCACGTAAACATATACCAAATAACGTTTCCCCTCCTCCATCTTACCTTTCTGCTGCTTATAAGGAACAAACAAATCCTTGATGATTCCCCAGTCCAAAAATGCCCCCGAAGGCAAACTCTGAACACAAGTCATCACCGCAAACTGACCAACCTGAGCCAAGGGTTCTTCCGTGGTGGCTTTCATCACTCCGTCGTCTTGGTACACAAATACTTCGGCCTCATCGCCTTCACGCCAATGCGGCTCCGAGAAAATTTTGGGAATAAAAGCCTTAGCCCCTTGCCCATCCACCAAAACAAAGCCGGAAGAATTCTGCTCCGCTATCGTTAATCGTTGTTTTTTTCCGAGTTCCATAATGCAAAGGTAATCTATTCCGTCCGGAATATAATTCGCATTGACGCTTTTATTATCAGCCCTCTCCATTTTGCAAAAAAATTCCCTGTCGAAACAACAACAGGGAACACCATAAAACAAAAGCAAATTTCGTTATTTCTCCTTTATTCCAAAGACACTAAGCGCGCCCAAAATCAAAAGAACACCAGCCACCACCAACATCAAAATAGGACTTCCTCCCAATGCCTGAAAAACCACACCACCAAGCACCGCCGCAATAATCTGAGGAATACAAATGGTCCCATTAAACAATCCCAAGTAAGCCCCCATATTGTTCCCCTTCAATGCGTTAGTCAAAATCGTAAACGGTAAAGCCAATATGGCCGCCCAAGCACATCCTATCAGCATATAAGACCCAAACAAAAGGTACTGATCCCGAACAAAAAAAGTGGAAATAAACCCAATCCCGCCCAGCAAAAGACTAACGAAATAAGCCGATTTATTCGTCTTAAAAAACGGCAAAACCACCGCCCAAAGAATTGACCCCACCGATTGCACCGCAAAAAGAACCCCAACCCAATTACCGGCATTCTGAAACGCCAACGATTTGGCGTCCGTCGTATTCCAGACGGTTTCCGCTATGCCCGCATTGGTGTATGTCCACATATAAACAAAAGCAGACCAGCAAAAAAACTGGGTAAGCCCCACCGTCCAAAAAACCTTAGGAGCCTTCCTGAGCAACTGAAACACATTCACTTTTTCCTTCTTCCCCTCCTCTATACCATGAAACTTAGCATACTCCTGAGGCGGCATCTCCTTCACATTGAGAATCGTATAGAGCACACAACCAATCAAAATCGCTGCACCTACGTAAAAAGAATAAATCACCGAATCCGGCACCACGCCTTCCGCCGCCGTATTCCGTATCCCAATCCAGGTGAAAAGAATAGGAAACAAAAAGCCCACAAAATTACCCGCATTGCAAACAAAACTCTGAACGGAAAAAGCCAGTTTCTTTTGCTTCTCGTTCACCATATCCCCCACCATCATCTTAAAAGGCTGCATCGCCATATTAATTGCCGTATCCAAAAGCATCAACGCCACCAAACCAAAAATCATCGCGTTAGCCACGCTGAGGTTAAAACTCCCCGCATTAGGCAGCAGAGCCATCACAATGACCGCCACCAAAGCCCCCACAAACAAGTAAGGAATCCTCCGTCCCCAACGCGTCCAGGTGTTATCACTCATCACCCCGACAATCGGCTGGATAATCAGCCCCATGAGCGGAGGTAAAATCCAAAAATAACTCAGATTATGCGGATCCGCACCCAACGTCTGAAAAATACGGCTGTTATTGGCATTCTGAAGCGCATAAGCAATCTGAACCCCGAAAAAACCGAAATTAATGTTCCAAATCTTCCAAAAGCTAAGATTCGGTTTTGTAGATATCGTATTCATTGATAATAGTTTATTTATTTTCTACTGTTTTTCATTTTTTTTATTTCCTCCCGTTTTCGCAAACGTTCCAGCAAATAGTTTTCTCCGGAAGCCTTATGTTCTTTCACCGCCTTTACCGCCTCGTTAGGCACGGTAAGCGAAAGCACATACTGCCGAATCCGCCACCCCGAAGCCGTTTTCTCCACAACCCCGCTGCCTCGGCAAAGCCCCATCGCCGTATCCAAAAGCTCATCGAACCAAGCATACCCCGAATCTCCACCCAAATAAACATGGCGTTCCAATGGTATAAATTGCCAAGCTTTACCTTTAGCAAAATGAGGATGAGCGTAAGCCTTAAAAGCATCCTTATCCCAAACCTCCCCTGCATCCGTACCGATAAAAACCAACTCCTCCGAAAAAAGAGCAAAATACCCCTCAAAATCCGCCGCTCCCGAATACCGGTTCAGGTCATCCAGTAATGCTTCGATGCGTTTCTTTTCGTCCTTCACCGTGTCTTCCGGCAATGCCTGACCCCAAAGCCTCCCCGAAAAGCAAACCACCAACCAAACCCAGAGCCATCCGATTTTAAACAACGCCATCTTTCTCATCTTATTTTAATTCCAAAATCAAAGGCGATTTAGCAGGCAGTACAAGCCGCCCTTGTGACGAAACCTCATAAAACTTTTTTTCGATGGGATCAAACCCCTGAGTTACCCCACCGAGGCTTTCCTCAAAACGTTTCAAGTCCAATACCGTTTCCGTATCGTTGGTATTAAGCACCACCATCACCTTCTCCTGATCGTCGTAACGGAAATAAACATAAACATTCCCCTGAGGCACATAATGCTTCGTTTTCCCCGTATGAATCACGTTCTTACCCTTCCGCCAATTGAGCAAAGCCGCCGTATAATCATAAAAAAGGGTTTGTTCCGCAGTTCGCCCTTCGGCCTCAAAAGCATTTTGAGCGTCCCCAGGCCAACCCCCAGGAAAATCGCGACGAATATCCGCATCGCCACCCCGAGCCTTGCTTCCCCTAAGCCCCACTTCGGAGCCGTAATACAGCTGAGGGTACCCCCGAACCGTCGAAATCAAAGCCATCGCCAACTTATAATAACGGACATCCCCGTCAAAAATCTCATTCCAGCGTTCCGTGTCGTGATTCTCAAAGAAAACCATCACGTTGCCGATGTCCGGGTAAAGAAAATCGCTCGAAAAAACATTATAGAGCCTGACCAACCCCCGATCCCAACGCTCTTCTTCCTGCAAAGCCAAAGGCAAATCTGCAAAAAGCGTAAAATCCATCACCGAAGGCAAATGGGAATCATACCCCTTCATCGCCCCGATTTTGGAAGCCTTCTGCCAAAACGAAATATGCGCAGGACTATACATCCAAGCCTCGCCAACAATATTCAAATGTGGATACTCCTCCGTAATCGCCTTAGCCCATTTCGCCATAGCCTCCTTATCGTTGTAAGGATAAGTATCCACACGCAATCCGCCAAGCTCGGCATACTCGATCCACCAAATCGCATTCTGAATCAAATAATTGAGAACCAAAGGATGACTCTGATTCAAATCCGGCATAGTCGTATCAAACCACCCGTTCAAAGCCTCCCGCCGATCCACCAAAGCCGCATTCGCATCAAACTGCGTCGTCGTACGGTAATTGGAACGCTTAAAACCAAACGACCCCTCGCCGTCGGGAAAACGGTGAATCCAATCCTTAGAAGGCAAATCCTGAATCAACCAATGGGAAATCCCCCAATGGTTCGTCACGTAATCCTGAATGAGAAGCATCCCCCTTTTCTTAAGTTCCCGAGAAAGCTCCAAATAATCTTCATTCGTCCCATAACGGGCATCGATGCGGTACAAATCCGTCTGGGCATACCCGTGATAAGAATAACTTTTTTCATCATCCTGATTCACAGGCGTCAGCCACAAAACCGTTACCCCTAATTCCCGAAGATAATCCAACCGATTGATAATCCCCCGTAAATCGCCTCCATGACGCCCCGAAGGAAGCGTTCGGTCAGCCTTTTCCCGTAACGAAGGCTGGGAATCATTAGAAACATCGCCGTTAGCAAAACGATCCGGCATAATGAGATACACCGCATCCTTCGCCCCAAAAGAAGGCCGTTGCGCCGAATGAGGCTGTCGGTCTTTCAACTCGTAACGGTAAGACGCCAAACGTTTCTTTCCATTTTGAAGGTAGATTTCAAACCCCGATCCCGGAACCTCCCGAGTATCTATCGTTACAAACAAATAATTGGGATTTTCCACCTTCTCCACCGATACCGGCTTCACACCATCGGAAAAAGCAAGCGTCCCACGAGCAATCCCATCCCCATAAAGCAAAATCTGAACCCGAGGATTTTTCATCCCTTTCCACCAAAAGGCAGGTTCCACCTTTTTAAACTGAGCCGAAAGCCCACCGGAAACCATCAACCCTAAAAACAAAAACCATAAAACACTCCTCTTCATCGGAATAAAATTTTTAATCTTAAAAAAAGCCCCTAAAGGTACGAAAAACCACCTTACGAAGTCTCTCTCGCAAGACGATTGGCCAACCAACTGACATAAAACAGTTGAAAACTATGATAAATCATCACCGGAAGTAGAAAAATAACCTTCTGCTCCGGAGAAATCCCCAACACCATCACAAACAAACTCCCGTGAACCAAAGACTTCTTAGACCCACAAAAAGTGGCCGTTATCGTATCCTCCCGACCAAACCCCATCGTTACCGCTAAACGTCTCAACACCTCGTAAACCACAAAAAACAACCCGATAACAAACCCCGAAAGCCCCGCAAGTTGAACCAAAGGAATCTCCGCAAACACCCGTTCCGTAAACGCTTTGGAAAAACTCTCATAAACAATCAGCAAAATAACCAACCGATCGAACTCCGAAATGACTTTTCCGTAACGGGAAACCGTCTTTCTAAACAAAGGATTCAAAAGCCCGCCAAGCCCAATAGGAAGGATCACCTTAAGCAAAAGCTGACGAAAAACCGCACCGTCGCTTTCCGTCACTCCCGAAGAAGTCAAAAAAAGCCCCATCAGCAGCGGCGTAACCACCACCCCAATCCACCCCGAAACCGACGCGTTAAAAATAGCCGAAGTAACATTCCCCCGAGCCATCGAAACCATTACCACCGAAGAAGAAACCGTAGAAGGCAAACAAGCCAAGAAAAAACAAGCCAGCCAAAGCAACTCATAAGCCCCTCCTCGAACCAAACCATAAAACAAAAGCACCAGCACAGGAAACAAAACAAACGTCCCAAACTGAACCAGTAGATGAAGCCGCCAATTGGACAAATCCCTCCCCACACTCCTAAAATCCAACTTAAGACCGTACAACAAAAAAATCCCCGCAATCCCCCAATCGATAAACCCCGGCAAATCAAACCACACCGAATAATGCGCTTTATAAGGGAACCCTTTGGCCATCGCCACCATCGCCCCAAGCAAAAGCAAAAACACCGTCTGGCGGTCGAAAAAAGCTAATTTACTATTCAAAATAAACCCAAGTATGAAATTAAAAAGCCTTCATTTAGGCAAAGCAAAATTAAAAACTTTCCCTGACCCTACCCTCAAAAACGACAAATATCAGCCCGTACCCCCAGAAATACCCCCATTTCTAAACCCAACCATAAAAATTTCAACATAATTTTGTAAATTCGCCTCTCAAAAATAAAGCAAAGCGGCCCCGTAGTTCAACGGATAGAATAGAAGTTTCCTAAACTTTAGATCCAGGTTCGATTCCTGGCGGGGCTACAACCATATATTGATTATCAATATTTTAACTTATTTTTTGAAAATTTGTTACCACCGTTGTTACCACCGAGGAGCGTTTTACTCATTTTTACCCTCATTTTGATTAGATGAAAAAGGGGCGTTTTTGCCCCTGTTTTTTTATTCGTTACCGTAGTTAATATTTAACCGATATTCATAGACAAACCCAACGCTCTCAATAAGGCTAAAAAATTAGATAACTGTAAATCTGTTTTACCCTGTTCTATTTTTGCGATATACGCCCTGTTTTTGCCTACCTTTTTTGCTAGTTCTTCCTGCGTTAGGTCTCTTTCTTTTCTAGCTTCTCTTATCAATTCCCCATAATAGTAAGCTAGTGCCTTTGCTTGGAACTCTTCTCTTTGTGGTGTTCCTACTTTTCCGTGAGTAGTATCTATATACTCGTTCATTGTAGGTAGTTCTTTTTCTACTTTATCCCAATTTATTTTTATTGCCCCCATTGCTTCGTTTTTATATGCAATGTTACAAATTTATTACATACACGCAAAGTAATTTTATAACCTCATCTAATCCCTTTTTATAGTGTCAGAATGTAATAAATGTTACCCTTTTTTATGGACTCCAAAAATTCCCCCTGGAGGATATTAAAAACATTAAATATTTGATGAGGTTATTTTTACTGAAGTTTACTGAATATTTACTGAACATTTCGTTTTAGTGAAGTTTAGTGAATATTTAATGAACCTTTTTCCTTTCTCTTTTACCGCAGTTTAGCGAATATTTACCGAACATTACCGCTTTTCTAACTTACCCCATTTTACCCCAATATTACCGTTCTTTCTAGTTATAGTAAAGAGAATTAGAAATTTCGTATATTTGCATTGACGGGGAGGTGGACATAAAGGCAGTAATACCCTGAAAATCTCGGTCAAGACCGATTAAGTTCGAGAGAGTATAATGAAGATACGCCCTGTTATACTCGGAAGATTGGGCTTTTGAGAACAATCTTTTTAGTCATAAAGGAGAGTTTTGCTCTCCTTTTTTTATCTTGTCCATTTTTTTCTGAACCACTCTTTAAAATACTTGTCTTCAGTCCTCTTTCTGTTAATTAAGATTTCCTTACTTCTCCTAAATATTAAAACCTCTCTCACACTATCATTTATGATAACCCAAAAAACCCAAGCCTTTTTTGAAAAACCCACTGAAACCCAAAAAAGCCTTAATGTAAATGTAAATGTAAATAAAAATGTAAATAATAATTCGTCGTACGACGACAATTCTGTCGCAAAACATCGCAAGGCGATAATTCTATCGCAAACATCACTGATAAAGATAGTGTAAGTGATAGTGATAAAGAAAATAATTCGTCGTATGGAGAGGATTAAACTAAAAGTAAATTAAACCGTGCCCATTGGGTTCATATTTTACCCTTATCTTTAAAATGATTTTAAGGTATCAAAAATCAATTATATTCTACTAAGTAATACCTAACATTAGAAATGTTTTTAAATTGATTTTTGAGGTGTTTTTGATTAAAATAACTGCATTTGCCAATCAGGGTAATGCCTAGCCTCAAACTTTGCCCTGTTGTGTTTCTTGTTGAACTTAGCGTTTCGGATATTGTGAGCAATGAAATAAATCTTATCTTCCAAATTTACACCCCTCTTATTTCTCGGCAGATATTTTTTCTCTAAATCGTTGAATATTTTTCGCTCATTTTTCCAATAATATTTTAGCCCCGTGAAACATAAAAATTTGCTCCCTTTTTTCTGCATTGAAATATCCAATTTCGTAACCTCGCAAACACTCTCTTTTTTTTCGTATTCAGTCGCCCCATTTTTACCCTCTGTTTTTTCGCCTTGTTTAACATCACTCCCTACACCCCCAAATGGTAACGAAATTACCCTATATACTAGTGGTAATTTTGTAACAATTTCACTTTTTGAAATATCGGTAATTTTGTAACAATGTTTAATATTTTTATCATCAGAATTTGGCTCTAAAATATTGGTAATTTTGTAACAATTTTCACGCAAAAGTTCGTCCCATTTTTCAGCTATTAAGTTAGATATTTTAGCCTTGATATTTTGACTATGTTTCACAACGATTTTATTGTAATCTCGCTTATTTTTAAACCTTTCTACTCTATCCTCTATATTACTCCAAAAATTAGGGTTACAATAGTCTTTTATAGCTTCTTTTTCCCTTTTGTTCATCTTATCGGTACGCATTGTAAAATCATAGAAATAGACCTCATCAAAACACTCTAGTAGCCTGTATTTTAATTGCTCCATTTTTTCAGTATCCAATAAGTCCGTAAGGTAAGTTATACCTATATCGTTGAGTTTTTGCATTTTCCTGTACTTCATTTCAAAACGAAAAGTGTTCGGCTGTATGTTCTTAACTATGGTTACCTCTATATCGTCATCATTATACTGCCTGTACTTGTCGTATATCTTTACGAAATACTGCGTTTTTTCCACCTCTCTAAAGTTACCTGCCGTTATGCTCTTGGTAAACTCTTTATCTTGGTAAAATAGTAGGTTATTGAGTACCTTTTGAGGGTCAAAAGGGAGCGTAACATTTACCCCAAATTCTAAGTTAGTCAGCTTTAGGTGTTGAGGTGTTAGACCTAGTACCCTTTCTATCTCGTAAAGGGTTACGGATAAATCCTGACTATTAAAATCGTTACCGTTAAAATCTGCCTTATTAAAAAACTTATGCAAACTGCCCTCTATATATACACTCCTAGAGGGGTATTGTATTATCTTCATTTGGTTGTATAACCCTACCATTTTACCACTCGTTTCGCCTGTTGTGGTGTTTACCTCTGTTATAAAATCCATTAACTCGATTCTAAGTTGATAAGGGGCTTCGTACTTCGCACGGATATAATCTATCATATTACATTTTATTAAGCGATGATTAGCGACAATTAGCGTTTTATTTGGTTTATCTGATGAGGTTAGACCGCAAACCTCATCAGTAAATCTATTTTAGTTTTATAGTATTCTATTTTGCCTCTGATGAGGTCTTTTGTCGTTTCGGTCTTATTGGCTAAGGTTATAAAGTCCGTTTCCAAATCCTCTCGCTTGGTGCGGTACTCTATGTATAACCGTTTTTGTATTTTTTTAGCCTCGTCTAAACTGCATACCTTAAATATAGTTTGTTGTCTGCCGTTGCATTCTTTCGTGCCTATCTTTCGGATTAGCCCCACTTTTTGCAGGTCGCTAATACGGTTGGTTACTAGATTGGTGTTTATATTGTAAGCGTTTGCGAGTTCCGTATAGGTACACTCTCCTAATTGCTCTATCTGTTTTAATACCGTTGTCATTCTCTCAGGTAGTTCCTTTATTATGGCTTTGTAGCCCTCCTTTTGTGCGTTCATAATTTTATTATTTTGGTTATCCTTTGGTTATGGTTAGGTTATCTTTCGGTTATAGTTAGGTTATTCGTTGGTTTGCCTTTGGTTTGTCGGCGGTTCGTCAGCGGTTTGCTGACAACCTGCACCCCTATATTTTATTGCGTTTTAGTGGTTTGTTTTAGGCGGTATCTTGGTTTAATTTCTCAAATACTCGGTTGTTGAGTGTCTTAATCTCATCTAAAAACTCGTCATAGGTTATATCCCCTTTCATTGCCCTTTCGTAAATATCAGGGTAGTCATCGTTAAGGTCATTTCTTACATCAAAAATGAAACAGTCTATATCCCAATCAGGTACAAAAGATACAGTTTGCGATACATACCAAAATACATTACTTATCCTGTACAACTCTTTTGTAGTATCGAAATAGGTCTTTTTGTGTTCTTCTGTAATTTCTTTGTTTTCTATGATACACCTCAGCAAAGTGTAAAATATATCTGCGTTTACTTTGGGCTTACCTAACCCCTCTAAGAATAGGTTTAGGTTATGGGTGTTATCCATTGTCTCTAACAAGTACAAAGACAACTCAAAGCTGTTAAAATAGTCTGTATTTGTTCCAAAATCCTCATCATATACCAGGGTTGGTCTTTTGTTTTCTGCATTTTTCAGTTCACTTTCGTAGATACTGCTGATGCTGTTTATTATTCTCATTTTATTTGTTTTTTAGTTAGTTAATTGATTAGATAATTCCTTTTGCTCGGTCTGATATAGCTTGTATCCATTGAGGTTCTAATGGTAATAAACACCCCATAATCTCATTTATAGAGTTCGTCATCTCCTTTACTTGTGGATTATTAGAGGCTACCTCGTGCAGTCCTGAACGCACTCGCCAAAGGTTAGCTAGTAGGTTATTATAAGCCTCTTCGCTGTTGAGCAACTGCTCTAGGTGTTTTACCATATAAGGCTCTAAATAGGTTCTTTTGGGGCTTACCTGCCCATTGTTGTGCTGATTTGTCATAGCGTTATTTTATATATCTTTTATTTACTTTTAATGTATATTTTATAATTGCAAATTTACATCTTAGTATGATTATATGCAAATTAAATGTAAAATATATACCTTGTTATTTACATTTGGTGTATATTTGCAGTATAATTAAAGTAACCAATGTTAAGGCTTAAAGAAATTTTAAAAGACAAAGGCGTTACAGGTAAAGAATTAGCTAACAAAATAGGATTAACCGAAACTAGTATATCAAGGATTGTAAAAAATGAACAATTCCCAAATGCTAAGACTTTAAAGGATATTTCTAACGCCTTAAATATTCCTGTTAGAGACTTATTCGCTCATTCTGATAACGAAACACCTTTATATATCCAAAACGAGCAAGGGGATTATGTAGAGGTAGGTAGTCTTAAAATAGACGCTCTTAAACCTAAAAAAATATCTGAATAATATCTCTAGGGTAAGTATTAACATAGCCAAAACGAGGGTCAAATATTTGCCCTATGATAATATCATTATCACGGCAGTATTTCGCTACCTTACGCCCTATGATAGAGACTGTTTTATTATCAATTCGTTTTTTCTCTAGTGTGGCGTAACCTGCTATTGTGATAAAACTCTCCTCGCTTGTGGTTATCCTCGCCTTGATATGATTAACTTCTTTTTGTAGCGTTTCTAGTTGCTGTGATTGCTGTAGTAATAATTGAGCGGATTGTGCCACTATCTCCACCTGCGAAAGTGGTTTTTTTAGGCGTTTTTCACACTCTATAAAATACTACCTCGCTTGTTTGCCTTTTTCGCTTCTCTGTAACATTGAAATCTCTTTTGCACAATCTAGCGTAAGGGCGTAATTTATTAAGGGGCGCCCGCCGTTAGGTTTTTCGGAAAAATCCGATAAACTCTGATAGTCAATATTTTCAATAAATCCATACTCAAACATTCGCTTTATCCAATCTGCGAATTTATCTTTTATCTCTAAAAAAGAGTGTAACTCTCTAGCTGACACGGCTTGTTTGCCATTTTGTTCTGTAATTTTGATTAACTCGTTCATTTTTATATTTTAGTGTTTATGATTTATAACTTTTTTACCTATATTTGCCCTATGTAAATGCCGTTTATTGGTGTTACAATTCAACAATTAAAGGGGGTCTTTTGGGCTTCCTTTTTTTTTATTAGTATTTGATTTTACCTTTATCTACTAATGCCTCTACTTCTTTGCGTTTGTAATACACCCTATTACCTATACCGTACGCCGTTAGTTTACCGCCCTTTGCCCAACGGTTCAGAGTGGAGTAATCTATATGCAGTAATTCACATACCTCTTTCCGTGTGAGGTAGGTTGTGGGTTCTTTGGGTTGAAATTGTTTTGATAGTCTTTGCTCCAATTCAGGAACAATAGCGTTAGAAATCGCTTTGATTAGTTCGTTAGGGTTTGTCCCTATAAATTGTATTGCCTCCATAATTTTTTTGTTTAGAATTATGGGGCAAAAGTATATTGTGCGGTTGCTTGGGAACTAACTTGGGAGTTCCCAAAAAAGTTCCCAAATTTTTAATTTATTGATTTTTAGACTTTTTCTCTAAGTCTTCTGTTTTCATATTTTTTAGTTTCTCTAGGTAGTCTTTAGCAAACTCTTGGTTTATTTTTCCGCTTGATGTTCGCACTTCTCTCACATATCTATCGGTAGTATCTAAAATATCAGCAAACAAAAACTCTACCTGCCTACCGTGATACCCTTTATTGTATATATGTTGATAAATACCTAACTCAATTAAAATATTTATTTTTTGAGTTTTGTTTAGCTTAACTCTCGCCTTTTGTTTTTCGTGTTCTTCGCCTGTTGTGTGTTGCTCTTCTGCGGTTGGTGTTACCTCATCGGATAAATTATAGGGTAAATCCCCTTTTAGTGGTGTTATTTTGCCTGTTGTGGGGTCTACTTTACCCAATAAGCGAACATTTGCACTTTTTTTAATATTTATAATATACTCTATATGATTTACTATTTTAGGGAGTGCGAATTTTAGGTTTTTGAATTGGTTAGCCGTTAAGTATATTTTAAAATTCACACTAATTCATTAAGTTATTGATATATAAAAAATTATAAGCATTTTTTCAATTTCAGGTAACGAATTAGTAACTCAACTTGCTTCTTTTGATTTC
>NZ_JAYWXI010000191.1:0-310 GCF_036016955.1 Bergeyella anatis
ACTGAGGGTACTTTCAATGACCACCCTATCGGCAGTGATGGGTGCGAAAATATGGTTGATATGGGATAGAACGGTCAAAATCCCTGCGGTATTAACCGTTCCTGGCATATCAAATAGCACTACATCAATATCATAAGGCGTTTCTTTGATAAATTCTTCTGCCTTTTGAATCGCCTCATTGGATTTACAAGTGATAATCGGATAGGCTTTTTTGTTAATCTTACTGAATTGCTCGTGGGCTTTCTGTTTGAAATGTTCATTCTGCATCACGATTTTCAAATCCTGTTCCCGTAGATTACTGATACTATAC
>NZ_JAYWXI010000192.1:0-307 GCF_036016955.1 Bergeyella anatis
CTTCTCCAATGCTTTCTTTTGATAAGGTGTACCTAACCAATCATCTATATAAGCATATAACTTATAATTCGTAATTTCTTTAGGGTAAACTTTTAGAATTATGGAATATTTCTCTTTTAAAAATAATTCTTCGTCTGATAAGTTTTCCAAGTTTTCATCTACTTTGGCATACTGAGCATCTACTTTGTTTCTTTGTTCTATGATGGATTGATAAAGGGCATCATTGGGGTAATGAAATGGCAACTCCTTGAGAAACTTCGTCGAATTACAAGCTCCCAATAATAGAGATAAGGTTGAAACTAAACCG
>NZ_JAYWXI010000193.1:0-307 GCF_036016955.1 Bergeyella anatis
CATAGAATGAAAACCTCTTTGGTTTTGTTGTACCCAATTTTCCAATGATTTCTCATCGGATAAGGCTCTTGGAAGTTGGCTGACGACCTTATTAGAAACGCTATATACGGGTGTAATATGAGCTTCTTTATCACTCCCTATATAGGCATTGTCGTTGGCTTTTGTTTCAGAGGTTTCATCGGAAATTTCTGGTTTGTCTTGTTGTAAACTGTATTTGTTCGCCAGTTGATAGGAACGCTCCATAAGTTTCATTTGGGTTTCCAAAGGGTCTTGGGGCTTGGGAGCCGTCAGTTGTTTTTTAAGCTGG
>NZ_JAYWXI010000194.1:0-307 GCF_036016955.1 Bergeyella anatis
TTCACCTTTCCTTCACAGTACTTGTTCACTATCGGTCTTTCAGGAGTATTTAGCCTTGGAGGATGGTCCCCCCATATTCAGACAGGATTTCACGTGTCCCGCCCTACTCTTGTATCATCTAAATATGCCTTTCATGTACGGGGCTATCACCCTCTATGGCCACTCTTTCCAAAGTGTTCTATTAAACATATATAAACTTTTGGGCTAATCCGCTTTCGCTCGCCACTACTTACGGAATCTCTTCGATTTCTTTTCCTCCGGGTACTTAGATGTTTCAGTTCTCCGGGTTTGCTCTGCTTGCGCAGTA
>NZ_JAYWXI010000195.1:0-305 GCF_036016955.1 Bergeyella anatis
TTTCTCCACTTCTCTAAAGTTATTGAGTGTATTGGCAGCAGTGGAAGAAGTCTGTACGATTTCTTGAGCTGTGTTCACAATACTTTGAGCTAAGTTCCCAGGGTCGCTTACCACCCATTGGGCATTTACCGATACACTGGTGCCGATTCCTAAAACGGCTAATGTGCTAATAATAAATCGTTTCATTTATTTTTAATTTAAAAGTTATTAAATGGGTAAAGTATTAGAATCCTAAAGACTTTCTCTTCTCTCCTGTGCTTTTTGGCGAATGGCTAATTCCAAGTTGCCATCGAGTTTTTTAGCCA
>NZ_JAYWXI010000196.1:0-305 GCF_036016955.1 Bergeyella anatis
ATAGATTTTAAAGATTAAAAAATGATTGATTGAAAAATTATTTTTTTCGTTGTTTAACTTTCTTTTTCTTACGCCTCATTCGATTGATAAAGGCTTCTTCTTCGTAATCAATTCCCTGATTTTCGGGTAAAAGACTGAATAAAGCCTTAATCGTTAGGTAATCGTATTCATATTCGTAATAGGTGATTTCTTGAAAATTGTTATCATTTGAGTTTTTCAATTCTTCAGGATAACTAAATTGACTTTGTTCTGTGGTCTGTTCTGTGATTTGTTGGTCATTCTGTCCAGCAAAATATTGATGAAAA
>NZ_JAYWXI010000197.1:0-304 GCF_036016955.1 Bergeyella anatis
TACACATGTATTCGATCTGAATGGTACTGTGCATGAGAAGCGTTGGAAGAAATAAAAATGAACCCTTTTAATCCTAAACACTATGACTAATAATCCTTTGAATAATCCGGATCATCCTCTTCACATCAAGACCTATCAAGACTTTTTAGCCGATGTAAACAACCCCGTGGTGATGCCCACGCTTTATATAGGCGGTAAACCATTTTTGGAACGAGAGCATTTTAGGGTAGAGATACATCAATACACAGGCAAGCACGATGAATTTACCATTATTGTATCCGATGAAGTGGTAGATGACTTCTAT
>NZ_JAYWXI010000198.1:0-302 GCF_036016955.1 Bergeyella anatis
ATTTTCTGCATATACTCGGTAGCGATTTCTTTGAAATCATTGTCTGAAACTTCATCTTTGGGGTCGGGATTGATAGAAATATGCAGGATTGGTTTTTCGGTTCTTTGGTTGGCTATCAAATACGGTTCAAACGAACGAGCCAAAACAGAAGTATCCCATTGTCCATCCAAAGGATGTATCATACGATGTGCGTGTAGAATATTGCCATTATCATCTTCCACTTTTTCATAATTGTACAAAAGCACTCCTAAGAGATTACTCCCTCGTCCAATTTTCGCCACCATATCACTTAGTTTTTTAAG
>NZ_JAYWXI010000199.1:0-301 GCF_036016955.1 Bergeyella anatis
TGAAGATAGTGATGCTCGTTATAAAGTTCCACTATACAAAGAGAAATTGCAGCATATGATGTGGGTTAAGGGCAAGAGTCGTAATCCACTACTCAAATCAGGGAGTTTAGCTGATATGTACGATATTAATGGAAAAGCGATGGAAATTTATCGTATTTTGGAGATAACCCATTACTTAGATGGTGATACTTATTGGAATGAGTTTGTAGGTATTCCTGATATTTTTGTGTCGCCTTATGTAGATGAGAATGCTTTTGCTAAATGTGAAGACCAACCTGCTATTGTAAAGGATAACAACGAC
>NZ_JAYWXI010000200.1:0-301 GCF_036016955.1 Bergeyella anatis
ATACTAATTAAGTTCAACTTAAATTCAAAAATATATGTCTTTTTTAGCCAAACTCGAAATAGATGGTACTACCTACAATGTACTAGAATGCAAGTATAAATTCAAACAAAACTATAGTGAAACAGGAAAGCCTATGGGATTGCCCCAGGGTGGCGATATTTACCTTCGTATCGAAAGTAAAGGAAGTCCAGAGTTCTTTGATTGGATGATAGACCCAAGCCATACGAAAGATGGAAAGATTATTTTTTACCGAAGAGATGCGATGAGTAAACTACAAGAAATAAAGTTTAAGAAAGCTTTT